>NZ_JBEORT010000033.1:0-59797 GCF_040302425.1 Streptomyces sp. NPDC126497 | reverse complement strand
TGAACCTACCCCTCAGAAACAAAACTTAAAAATAGGGCAAATTGCCAACAAGCTGAAAAACCTGAAGTATGAGGTGGTATATGCTTATGAGCCTGTGGCCCGACGGGGCGCGGGGGCCGCAGGGCCAGCCGGGCAACTCCACGCCGTCGCTGTTCGACCGGGGCGCTCCCGGTGCGTCCGGGCAGGGCCGTCCGGCCCCGGCCGGCGCGGGCGCCGGCTTCGGCGGCCAGGCGCCCGGCGCCCCGCAGGGCATGCAGGCCGCGGGCCCGGGCGGACAGCAGGGCCAGGACCCCTTCGGCGGTGGTCGTGGTCAGGTGCCGCCGCAGCGCGGCGCCGGAAAGCCCGAGCGCGGCCGTCGTCCGCAGCTGCCGCCGCGCGGCGGTGCGCGTCCCGAGCTGCCCGGCGGCGACCAGCAGCAGCCCCGCGTGCCCAGCTGGAGCGACGAGAACGCCCAGCCGCCGGTGCCGCGCGCCTCGCTGGACACCCCGCGCGGGCACGAGGAGCCGGACGCCGCCCGTACGTCGGCCATGCCCCGGTTCGACGACCGGCAGGGCCCCGGCGCGACGGCGGAGATCCCCCGGTTCGACGAGCGTCAGGGCCCCGGGGCACCTGCCTACGGCGCCCCGGGCGCCGACGCCCCGCAGCACACGGGTCAGTACCCCCAGCCCGGTGCGAACGGTGTCCAGAACACGGGCCAGTTCGTCCGCGGCGACCTCTTCGGCGCCCCGCAGGACCTGCCGGGCGGGCAGAACCCGGGTGCGCCGGGCCAGTTCCAGGCCCCGCAGGGCTACGACGACGGCTCCACCGGCCAGTTCCGGACGCCGGGCCAGGACAACGGTGCCACCGGCCACCACTCCCTCCCGGAGCGTCCGAACGCCGTCGACCCGGCCGCCACCGGCCAGTTCGAGCGTCCCCAGCCGCACGGCGCGTACGGAGCCGGCCCCGCCGCCCCGCGTCCGCCGGCCCCGGAGCGGCAGACCGACGGCGGTGCCGCGCAGCGGCCCGACGGGCGGGCGGTGTCCGACGCGTGGGCGCTGCCGCCCGCGTCCGGTCCGGGTGACGGCCGTACGCCGCTGTACGACACCCTGGAGACCAACTGGTTCCACGGCGGTGGGCAGGAGCAGGGCAACGGTCCGGCTCAGGCCCCCCAGCAGTCCCAGCAGCCGCAGCAGCCACAGCAGCCGCAGCAGTCCCAGCAGCCGCAGGGGCCCACCGGTCCTCAGCGGTCCGCTTCCACCGCCTGGCGCAGCTCGCCCAACGACGAGCTGGTCCGGCAGGCCGAACGCGTCCGGCAGCCGGCCGCGGGCGGCGTCACCACCTCCGGCCTGCCGCGCCGGGTGCCCAAGGCGAACCTCGTCCCGGGTACGGCTCAGCAGCAACAGCACCAGAGCGGTCCTCAGGTCTCGCGCGCCCCCGATGACGTGCGCGGCCGGCTGACCAATCTCCGTCGGGGTATCGCACAGGGTCGTCAGGCCGGTAGCACCCAGACCGGCACCTTCCCGAACCCCACTCACCAGCAGGAGCGTTAGTTGAGCCCGATGAGCCAGGCGGCACAGAACCTCAACTGGTTGATCACCAACTTCGTGGACAACACCCCCGGGGTGTCCCACACCGTCGTCGTGTCCGCCGACGGTCTCCTGTTGGCCATGTCCGAGGGGTTCCCGCGCGACCGCGCGGACCAGCTCGCGGCCGTCGCTTCGGGACTGACCTCCCTGACGGCCGGCGCCTCCCGGATCTTCGAAGGTGGCAACGTGGCCCAGACGGTCGTCGAGATGGAGCGGGGATTCCTCTTCCTCATGTCCGTCTCGGACGGCTCGTCCCTGGCCGTTCTCGCGCACCCCGAGTGCGACATCGGCCTCGTCGGCTACGAGATGGCGCTCCTGGTCGACCGTGCGGGCGCGGTCCTCACTCCGGACCTGCGCGCCGAGCTACAAGGAAGTCTGCTCCACTGATCGGCCCCGGCACCACCCGTCTCACCAAATCACCGTCCGGCCGCCACATTCCCCCCACCGGCCCCGTCAGACGGCTTGACTGACCGACTTGCTGTCCCGCCCGGAGGACCCATGACCCCGCCCACCGCCTCTCATGATCCGTACGCGGAGCCGTACGAGGACGAGGGCGACCAGCCGCTGGTGCGTCCCTACGCGATGACCGGTGGCCGGACCAGGCCGCGCTACCAGCTGGCCATCGAGGCACTGATCAGTACGACGGCCGACCCGGCAGCGCTCATGGGACTCCTTCCGGAGCACCAGCGCATCTGCCACCTGTGCCGTGAGGTGAAGTCGGTCGCCGAGGTCTCGGCGCTGCTCAACATGCCGCTGGGTGTTGCCCGGATCCTGGTGGCCGACTTGGCGGAGGCGGGACTCGTCGCCGTCCACCAGCCGGGCGGCGACGAGACGACCGGCGCCCCGGATGTGACACTGCTCGAAAGGGTGCTCAGTGGACTTCGCAAGCTCTAGCGGCGGGACGGTCTCCGACAGCCGTACCACCACCTCGGCGAAGATCGTGGTGGCGGGTGGCTTCGGCGTGGGCAAGACCACGTTCGTCGGGGCCGTTTCGGAGATCAACCCGCTGCGCACGGAGGCCGTCATGACGTCCGCTTCGGCGGGCATCGACGACCTCACCCACACCGGGGGCAAGACCACCACCACGGTGGCCATGGACTTCGGCCGCATCACCCTGGACCAGGACCTGATCCTGTACCTGTTCGGCACGCCCGGCCAGGACCGCTTCTGGTTCATGTGGGACGACCTGGTGCGCGGCGCCATCGGCGCGGTGGTCCTGGTGGACACCCGCCGGCTGGCGGACTGCTTCCCGGCGGTGGACTACTTCGAGAACAGCGGGCTGCCCTTCGTGGTCGCCCTCAACGGCTTCGACGGGCAGCAGCCCTACCAGCCGGAAGAGGTGCGCGAGGCGCTGCAGATCGGCCCCGACACCCCGATCATCACCACCGACGCCCGGCACCGCGCCGACGCGAAGAGCGCGCTGATCACCCTGGTCGAACACGCCCTCATGGCACGTCTCAAGTAGGGCCGGACAAGGGGCGGTACACGGCGTTTGCCGTGGATACCGGGGCCGGCTGTGTCCTTTGACACGGCCGGCCCCGGTATTCATAACGTTTCGGCAGAGGAATCGGAGGGAACCGACACGCGACGCGTTCGCGCAGTACCGCTGCGCGCACGAACGACCTGCCTTTTGCCGGTGGTCGTTCGTTATGACCGTTTTATCTGGGGCTTACATCACTCGGATTCCTCGCCTTCCACTGTTTGGAAGAGCGCTGGTCGGCATGCTGGAATGCCTGAACTGCCCAATAGTCAAAGACGTACTCCACAGTCGATGGCACACCGGGCTCTGAGACACTGCGGCACAACGTTGGTGCCGACCGCCGAGAGGTTGTTGGTCGAGTGAGGCGAAGCAAGAACAGTCCCGAGCCGTCGTCGGCCCGGGGCAACTTCACGCCGCCGCCGCGCACAGCGGCGCCCGCCCCCGTGCCCGGTCCCGAACCGACGGCCGCGCCCGCCAAGAGCGGAGGGGCCCTGTCCCCGCGCAACTGGCGTGTGACGACCAGACTCAACGCGATCCTGCTCATACCCGTGCTGGTCGGTCTGGTCATGGGCGGCTTCCAGGTGAAGGGCTCGATCGACACCTGGAACGAGGCCCAGGACGCGGAGAACACCGCGCGCCTGGTGCGCGCCTCCCTCACGTACGCCGACGCCCTCTACAACGAGCGGGACATCACCGCGGCCCCGCTGCTGCAGGGCAAGGGCACCAGCGACCCGGACGTCACCAAGGCCCGCGCCGCGACCGACAAGGCCGCCGAGGCCTTCGACGAGGCCGCGCTGAACATGCCGGACAAGCCCGGTCTGAAGCGCCGGATGGACCTGTTCCGCAAGGCCGAGCCCCAGCTGACCGCGCTGCGCGCCGCCGCCTACACCTCCAAGCTCAAGGGGGTCGCGACCGAGGAGGGGTACGTCACCGTCGCCCACCCCCTGATGGAGCTCGCCAACGAGCTCGGCCTCGGCACCGGCAACGTCACCAGCTACGGACGTACGGTCTACGCGATCTCGCTGACCAAGTCGGCGCTGTCGCTGGAGCGCTCCATCGGCATGCACCTGCTGGTGAAGCCCGGCCCGACCGACAGCCAGCTCGCCAGCCAGCGCGTCGCCCTCTCCTCCTACGCCTACCTCGAGCGCATCGCCATCGAGGAGTACAAGGGCGGTGGCACCGAGGCCGACGTGGAGAAGCTGGAGCAGACCGCGCAGCGGATCCAGGCCGAGGGCACGGCGATGGCCCGGGAGTCCAAGCAGAGGGACCCGGACTACGTGGCGCCGCCCGCCAAGACCGAGACCATGATCTCCGAGCTGGGCCGGCTCCCCTCCACGGAGGCGTCCGCCCGCGCCGGACTCGCCGCCCAGGGCATCACCCCCGCCAACTGGTGGGCCGTGAACACCCTCAAGTTCGACGGTTACCGCGAGATCGAGTCCGACCTGGCCGACACCGCGGTGAACGAGGCCTCGCAGATCGCCGACGACGCCCAGCGCGACGCCCTCATCACCGGTGCCGCCGTCATCGTCGCCCTGCTCGCCGCGTTCATCCTGGCCGGCATGGTGGCCCGCCAGATGAGCCGCTCCATGCGCCGGCTGCGCAACGCCGCCTTCGGCATCGCCGAGCAGCGCCTGCCGATGCTGGTCGACCAGCTCTCCCGCACCGACCCCGGCCGGGTCGACACCAAGGTCGCGCCGATCCCGATCTCCACCACCGACGAGATCGGCGAGGTCGCCCGCGCCTTCGACCAGGTCCACCGCGAGGCCGTCCGGCTCGCCGCCGAGCAGGCCCTGCTGCGGGGCAACATCAACGCGATCTTCACCAACCTGTCGCGCCGCAACCAGTCGCTGATCGAGGGCCAGCTGACCCTGATCACCGACCTGGAGAACAACGAGGCCGACCCGGACCAGCTGGAGAACCTCTTCCGCCTGGACCACCTGGCGACCCGTATGCGCCGCAACGGCGAGAACCTCCTGGTCCTCGCCGGCGAGGAGCCCGGCCGCCGCTGGGACCAGCCGGTGCCGCTGGTCGACGTGCTGCGCGCCGCCTCCTCCGAGGTGGAGCAGTACGAGCGCATCGAGCTGTCCGGCGTCCCCGAGGCCGAGATCCACGGCCGTGCGGTGACCGACCTCGTGCACCTGCTCGCCGAGCTCCTGGAGAACGCCACCACGTTCTCCTCCCCCCAGACCAAGGTCCGCGTCACCGCGACCCGTCTCCCCGACGGCCGCGTGATGATCGAGATCCACGACAAGGGCATCGGCCTCACCGCCGAGGACTTCGCGGACATCAACCACAAGCTGGCCAACCCGCCGACGGTGGACGCCGCGATCTCCCAGCGCATGGGCCTGTTCGTGGTCGGCCGGCTGTCCGACCGGCACGGCATCCGGGTCCAGCTGCGCCCCTCGGGCGAGCAGGCCGGCACCACCTCGCTGGTCATGCTGCCGGACGCGATCACCCACGGTGGCGGCGGCGAGCCGCAGATGGAGCGCGACGAGTTCACGGTCTCGCAGATCATCCCGGAGCAGAACTTCCAGGGCGAGGACTTCGGCCGGCAGCCGCTGCGCACCGCCGCGGAGCTGGGCTTCGACGACAGCCGCTACACGGAGGTCCCGGACGACATCCGCGACCTGGACCCCGTCGGCCGTTCCCTGCTGCGCGAGGAGCGCCGGGCGGCCCTGGAGTCCCAGGCACAGCCCGAGCCGACGGCCGCGAACGCCCCGGAGGCTCCCGGGGCGCCCGCCCACCCGGACGAGTTCGCCGCCCCGCAGGGCTACGACAACGGCCAGGGGTACCCCGGCGACGGACAGGGCTTCGACGGCGGTTACCAGGAACAGCAGACCGCCGGGTACGACGGGCAGGCCTACGACAACGGACAGCGGACGGCGTACGAGGAGCCGCAGCAGCAGGCGTACGGCGAGGGGTTCTACGCGCCGAACGGGCAGCTGCCGCAGAACGACGCCTTCTCGGCCAACGGCGGCTACCCGGACCCCTCCTACGCGGAGCCGGCCCAGGGCGGCGACGCGACGGGTGCGGCCTTCGCCGGGCGGCGCCAGGAGGACGACTGGCCGCAGCAGGGCGGTTACCCGAACGGCTATCCGGACCAGTACCCTGCTCAGGCCCCGGAGTCGGAAAATACGCAGGCCGCTGACGCACATGAGCAGGACGGCGTAGGCTTCGACCGTCCGGGACCGGCTGCCCCCGACGTCCACGCGATGACCGACGCCGGCCTTCCCCGCCGCGGATCCGCCGCGAGCGGCGCGAACGGCTCGGACGGCGCACGGCACGTCGACCAGGAGCCGCCGGCCTCCACTCCGGAGAGCGACAGCGGCTGGCGTTCGGCGAACGACGAGCGCTGGCAGCAGGCATCGGCGCTCCGGAAGCCCAAGGCGGGCGGAGTGACCTCCTCCGGTCTGCCCCGACGGGTCCCCAAGGCCAACCTGGTCCAGGGAGCCGCCGAAACCACACCTCAGGGAGGCCCCCAGGTCTCCCGTGCCCCGGAAGACGTCCGGGGCAGACTGAGCAACCTGCGGCGCGGTGTCCAAAAGGGCCGCACCGCAGGCAGTGAAACGAACGGCCAGGGCTTCGGTCCTGACAGCACCTACAACCAGGAGCGTTAGTGTGAGCCCGATGAGCCAGGCGGCACAGAACCTGAACTGGTTGATCACCAACTTCGTGGACAACACCCCGGGGGTGTCCCACACGGTGGTGGTCTCCGCCGACGGACTCCTTCTGGCGATGTCCGAAGGCTTTCCCCGTGACCGCGCCGACCAGCTCGCGGCCGTCGCCTCCGGTCTGACGTCTCTGACGGCAGGCGCCTCCCGGATCTTCGAGGGCGGCAGCGTGAACCAGACGGTTGTGGAGATGGAGCGGGGATTCCTGTTCATCATGTCCATTTCCGACGGTTCCTCGCTCGCGGTTCTCGCACATCCCGAGGCGGACATCGGCCTCATTGGGTACGAGATGGCCCTCCTGGTCGACCGAGCCGGTACGGTCCTGACACCGGACCTGCGGGCGGAGCTCCAGGGGAGCCTTCTCAACTAGAGGACGGACGGTGCGTTTCGGCGTCCCGGGGCCGTAAGGTTTCGGGACGCGGCTCCACAGTGATGGGTGCCAGGCACAGTCGGAGGAGGAGAAAGTGGCAACACCCCCAGACGGTTCAACAGCGGGCGACTGGTCGTACGGTCCTGCCCAGGGCCAGAACGACGGTTCCCAGAACCGGTACGGATACCCCTCCGCGCCACACCACGGCCAGCCGTACGCGCCGCAGGGCCCGGGCCCTTCGCCGTACGACCAGCCGCACGCCCCGCGCATCCAGCCGGTGCAGCCGCAGCGCCGAGCACCCGAACAGGCGCCCGCAGGGGCGTCGAACAACCCCCTGGTGCGCCCGTACGCGATGACGGGCGGCCGCACCAGGCCGCGGTACCAGCTCGCCATCGAGGCGCTGGTGCACACCACCGCGCAGCCGCACCAGATGCAGGGCCAACTGCCCGAGCATCAGCGGATCTGCAACCTCTGCCGGGAGATCAAGTCGGTGGCCGAGATCTCGGCCCTGCTGACCATCCCTCTCGGCGTGGCCAGGATCCTCGTCGCCGACTTGGCGGAGGCGGGACTGGTCGCCATCCATCAGCCCGGCGGCGACGAGAGCGCCGGCGGCCAGCCAGACGTGACACTGCTCGAAAGGGTGCTCAGTGGACTTCGCAAGCTCTAGCGGCGGTCCTTCCCGCTCCACCACCTCGGCGAAGATCGTGGTGGCGGGTGGCTTCGGCGTGGGCAAGACCACGTTCGTCGGGGCCGTTTCGGAGATCAACCCGCTGCGCACGGAGGCCGTCATGACGTCTGCTTCGGCGGGCATCGACGACCTCACCCACACCGGGGACAAGACGACCACGACGGTCGCCATGGACTTCGGCCGCATCACCCTGGACCAGGACCTGATCCTGTACCTGTTCGGCACGCCCGGCCAGGACCGCTTCTGGTTCATGTGGGACGACCTGGTGCGCGGCGCCATCGGCGCGATCGTGCTGGTGGACACCCGGCGTCTGGCCGACTGCTTCCCCGCGGTCGACTACTTCGAGAACTCGGGTCTCCCCTTCGTGATCGCCCTCAACGGCTTCGACGGGCAGCAGCCCTACCAGCCGGACGAGGTGCGCGAGGCGCTGCAGATCGGCCCCGACACCCCGATCATCACCACCGACGCCCGGCACCGCGCCGACGCGAAGAGCGCGCTGATCACCCTCGTGGAGCACGCCCTGATGGCCCGCCTCCGCTAGGGCCTGTCCGGCACCTCGTCGGTGCCGGGCGGCGCGACCGGTCCCCCGCGGCCACCGAGCCGCCGGGGGCTGTCGCGTGCCGGGTGCGGCAGGTCCGTGGCTCGTCGCGCCCACGCGGCGGAGCCGTGTGCCGTCACGGCCCCGCGCCCCGGGGGTGTCGTCCCGGACGGATCGCGAGAAGGGCCCCTCCTTCGTGGAGGGGCCCTTCTTCGGTGTACGGGGGTCAGCGCCAGCTGTGCGGGGCCCGGAAACCCGGTTCGCGTTCCAGGCGGCGCCAGCCGGCGCGGCCCCGGTGCGCCGGAGCGGCGGCGGACGGCTGGGCGGCGGCCCGCGCCAGCAGGATCGCCGTGATCGCGGCGACCTCCTCCGGCTCCGCGTGCCCCTTCTCGACACGGATGTCAGGTGTGCTCATGGCCATCGGTCTCCCCGGGAGATGTCCGCCGGTCACTGCGGCGGGTTGCCGTGCTTGCGGGACGGCAGGTCGGCGTGCTTGGTCTGCAGCATCGCCAGCGAGCGGATCAGCACCTCACGCGTCTGGGCGGGGTCGATCACGTCGTCGACGAGGCCGCGCTCTGCCGCGTAGTACGGGTGCATCAGCTCGGACTTGTACTCCTTGACCATGCGGGCCCGCATGGCGTCGGGGTCCTCGGCCTCGGCGATCCGGCGGCGGAAGATGACGTTGGCCGCACCCTCGGCGCCCATCACGGCGATCTCGTTGGTCGGCCAGGCGTAGGTGAGGTCGGCGCCGATGGACTGACTGTCCATCACGATGTACGCGCCGCCGTACGCCTTGCGCAGGATCAGCGAGATCCGCGGCACGGTGGCGTTGCAGTACGCGTACAGCAGCTTGGCGCCGTGGCGGATGATGCCGCCGTGCTCCTGGTCGACGCCCGGGAGGAAGCCGGGGACGTCCAGGAAGGTGAGGATCGGGATGTTGAAGGCGTCGCACATCTGGACGAAGCGGGCGGCCTTCTCGGACGCCTCGATGTCCAGGACGCCCGCCAGCGACTGCGGCTGGTTGGCGACGATGCCGACGACCCGGCCGTCCATCCGGGCCAGGGCGCAGATGATGTTGCGCGCCCAGCGCTCGTGGACCTCCAGGTACTCGCCGTCGTCGACGATCTCCTCGATGACCTTGGCCATGTCGTACGGCCGGTTGCCGTCGGCGGGGACCAGGTCCAGCAGGACGTCGCTGCGGCGCTCCGCCTCGTCGGTGCACTCCACGCGCGGCGGGTTCTCCCGGTTGTTCTGCGGGAGCAGGGACAGGAGGTAGCGGACCTCGTGGAGGCACGTCTCCTCGTCGTCGTAGGCGAAGTGGCACACCCCGGAGGTCTCTGCGTGCACGTCCGCGCCGCCCAGGCCGTTCTGGGTGATCTCCTCGCCGGTGACCGCCTTGACGACGTCCGGGCCGGTGATGAACATCTGCGAGGTGTCGCGGACCATGAACACGAAGTCCGTCAGGGCGGGGCTGTAGGCCGCGCCGCCCGCACAGGGGCCGAGCATCACGCTGATCTGCGGGATGACGCCGGACGCCTTGGTGTTGCGCTGGAAGATGCCGCCGTAGCCGGCGAGGGCGGAGACGCCCTCCTGGATCCGGGCGCCGGCGCCGTCGTTCAGCGACACCAGCGGCGCGCCGGCCGCGATGGCCATGTCCATGATCTTGTGGATCTTGGTGGCGTGGGCCTCGCCCAGCGCGCCGCCGAAGATCCGGAAGTCGTGCGCGTAGACGAAGACCGTACGGCCCTCGACCGTCCCCCAGCCGGTGATCACACCGTCCGTGTACGGCTTCTTCTCCTCCAGACCGAAGCCGGTGGCCCGGTGCCGGCGCAGCTGCTCGACCTCGCGGAAGGAACCCGGGTCCAGCAGCAGTTCGATGCGCTCCCGCGCCGTCAGCTTGCCCTTGGCGTGCTGCGCCGCGGTCGCCTTCTCGCCCGGGCCGGCCACTGCCTGCGCACGGATCTCGTGCAGTTCGGCCACGCGTCCGCGCGCGTCGGTCGGCTCACCCGGCGCCTCATCCAAAACGGTCATGTAGTGACCTTACGAAGCACACCCGCAAATGCGAGCCGTCGACTCCTCACAGTCTCCGGGGTGTTTTCCTGGTGCCCCTGAACAGAACCACGGCGCCATACAGCCGTTCCGACTGCTCAGAGGGCGTCCCGCTTGTGGAGGTCGCACAAAGACGTCACCTGAGAGTCACCTCACATTCATGGCTGGCACATGCACCCGTTCGGGTCGGTCCGCCCCCCGGGAGCGCAGCGGCGACGGTGGCCCGCCCCCCGCCGGGGCCTCAGCCGAAGCGGTTCAGGAGCCTGCGGTAGAGACGGGGGGCGAGGGCACGGACCCGGGAGGGCAGGGTGAGCCAGGCGGGGACGTAGGCCTCGTCACGGCCCTGGGAGACGGCGTCCCAGACGGCCGCCGCGACCCGGCCGGCCGAGGTGGGGCGCGGGTGGGAGCGGCGGTACGGCGTGCCCCTGCGGGCGAAGAAGCCCGTCTCGACGGGGCCGGGCACGACGAGCGTCACCCCGACGCCCGTACCGCGCAGCTCCTGCCGGAGCGCCTCGGCGAACGCGGCGAGTCCGGCCTTGGCGGCGGAGTACACCGCCTCCTCCCGCACGCCCACGGAACCGGCCACCGAGCCGACGAGCACCACCCGGCCGCCGCCGGCCGCCACCATCGCGGGCAGCACCTCCCGCACGAGGTGCAGCGTCGCGTTGAGGTCCAGGAACAGCACCCGGTCGATGTCGGTGTGCGGCATCGTCAGGAACGGCCCCGCCCAGCCGATGCCCGCCCCGGCGACCAGCACGTCGATGCGTCCGGTCTCCCGCAGCGCGGCCTCCGCCAGCATCTTCGCCCCGTCCGGCGCGGCGAGGTCGGCGGGCAGCAGGACCGCCGGGGTGCCGGACGCCGTCTCCTCCAGCCGCCGCCGGTCCCGGCCGCTGAGCAGCAACTGCCAGCCCCCGGCGGCGAAGCGCCGTGCGGTGGCCGCGCCGATGCCCGAGGAGGCGCCGGTGACGAGGGCGACGCGCCGGTCCGTGCGCGGCGGCCCGTGGCCGTGTGCCGCCGCCGGGGCGGAGGCGGCGGCACGGGCGGCGCCGTGTGCGGGGTCCGCCGGGGGGTCGTAGGTGGAACCGGAGCCGGTGGTGGTCACGAGTCGGTCTCCCATGCGCGGTCGCTGCGGGTCCTCGCCTTCCAGGACACCCCCACTCCGGTGCACCCCGCCAACGCTGGAGTCCGTCCGCCCGATCCGCTCCGGCCCCCGCCGGCGGGCGGTGTCCGGGCTCCCGGGGCCGGCGCGCCGCGCCGCGGGACCACTCCTGCGGGCCCCGGGATGCGGCCAGGCGGGCGTACGGCGGGGAAGCGGGCGGGCCGGCTCGAGGGGTGCGCCGCCGGCTCCACCGGGACCGCGGCCGGGGACACGGCCGGCGGACGCCCCGGCGTGACGGCGCGATCGCGCCGTCTTCGCCAGACATGTTGAAACTTCAACGGAATAGGTCTACGGTGGACCTCGTCAGGTTAGTTGAACATTAAACGTAATCCCCTCGGAGGGACATCATGGGCATCTTCGGCCGCAGGGACAACGAAACCGCCACCGTGACCACCGGCTCCGCGGTGAACCCGGAGCTGGCCGCGCTGACCGGCGCGTACACGATCGACCCCGCGCACTCCACGCTCGGCTTCGTCGCCCGGCACGCCATGGTCACCAACGTCAAGGGCAGCTTCCAGGACTTCACCGGCACGCTGCACCTCGACGGCAGCGACCCGTCCCGCTCCACGGCCACCATCGACGTGGTGATGGACAGCATCGAGACGGGCAACGCCGACCGCGACGGCCACCTGAAGAGCGCCGACTTCTTCAGGACGGACGAGTTCCCGACGATGACCTTCCGCACCACCGGGGCGGAGGCCCTCGGCGGCGACGACTACCGCATCACCGGCGACCTGACCATCCTGGGCACCACCCGGCCGCTCACCATCGACCTGGAGTTCAACGGCGCCGCGAAGGACCCCTTCGGCAACGAGCGCGTCGGCTTCGAGGGCAGGGCGGAGATCCTGCGCTCCGAGTGGGGCCTGACCTGGAACGCGGCGCTGGAGACGGGCGGCGTCCTGGTCTCCGACAAGATCAAGCTGAACTTCGACATCTCGGCGATCAAGCAGGCGTGAGCCCACCGCCCCCTCGGGGCACCCGAGTTCACCACGGCAACGGCCCGGAGCCCGACGAGGCGTCCGGGCCGACGCCTGCCCGGCCGCCGTCGCCTCAGCGCAGGACGGCGGCGCCGCGCGCCCGCAACCGCCGGACGACGGGGTGACGAGCACGGACGCCGCGGGGCAGTACCCGCCCGGCGCGACGAACCGGACCGGCCGGCCCACGCCGGCGTCGAGGAGCAGACCGCCCGCGCCGGGGCCCGGCGCCGAGGCGAGGACCAGGACCTGGTCAGAAGCCGCCGCCGAAGTCCCCGCCGCCCCCGCCGAAGTCCCCGCCGCCGAAGCCGCCCCCGAAGCCACCGCCGAAGTCCCCGCCGTCGAAGTCCGCGCCGGAGACGTCGCCGCCCTCGTAACCGCCGAAGTCTCCGTAGCCGGCGCCGTAGGCGGCCCCGTAGGCGGGACCGGCCATCATGCCGCCGAGCATGGTGCCGACGAGCAGGCCGGGCAGCAGGCCGCCGCCGAAGTAGCCGCCGGCCCAGGGACCGTACGCGGGACCGGCGTCCCAGTAGGGACGGCGCCCGTACTCGGTGTCGACCTCGCGGACGACGGGGTCGAGGCCGTCGGCGAGACGGGTCCGGTCGGCCGCGCAGACCGGGACCTCGCGCTCGGTGCCGCCCGGCGGCGTCCAGACGGCGTCGGCGACCGAGGGGCCGTGACGCGGGTCGAAGAAGCAGGGCGGGCGGCGCTCCGGAAGCGGCCGTCCCTCCCGGCGGGCGGCGAGGGAGGCGAGGGCGAAGCGGCCGTCCTCCACGGCCCGGGTGACGGTCCGGACGTCCTCCGGTTTGCGGGCCGCGGCCATGAACGACTTGGAGTGCTCGTAGGCGTCCAGCGCGCGCCCGTAGTCCGCGCGCATCGCGTCGTCCGCGCCGGGTTCGCCCGGGTGGAAGTCGAGACGGTCGAGTTCCTCGCCGAACGCGGTGATGTCCTCGTCGACCACCACCCGCAGCTTCTCCAGCGCCTCCCGCCGCTCCTCCTCGCGGCGGCGCCGGTTGCGGCGGGACACGGCGTAGACGCCCGCGCCGCCGGCCGCCACCAGCGCGCCGACGGTGATCAGCCCGCCGACGGGGACCTCGCTCGACCCGTCGCTCCACGAGTTCGGCGCCGAGCCGCCGGTGTTGCGCAGCGCGCTGTCGACGAAGTCGTTCAGCTGGGCCTTCGCGTCCCCGGCGCCCTGGACGGACATGACCAGGTTGCGCACCCCCTGGCGGCTGAGCACGCTGCTGTCGGCGCGTGCGTCGAACCGGTCGCCGAGGCGGATGCCGTACAGGCCGGTGACGCCGGTCTCGGTGCGCAGCTTCCGGAAGATGTCCTGCGTCGGGTAGTCCCCGGGAAGGACCGCCACGAAGACGGGTTCGTCCGCGTCCTCGATCTTGTCGGCGAGGGCCTCGGCGTCGGACTCCGCCAGGATGTCCCGGGCCGCGGGGTCGACGTAGACGGGGCTCTCGCGCAGCGCGCGGGCGATCTCCGACACGTCGGTGGCCGCCTGCGCCCCCGGCGCACCGGCCGTCAGGACCACCAGCACGGCGGTCACCGGCACGATCAGCAGGCGTACGAGGGTACGCATCGTCGCGTCCTTCATATCTTCGAAGCTACCCGAATCCATCCATAAACGGACATCGGGGCCGACAGGGGCTCCGAAGACGCCCCTGCCGGACGGGCCGTACGGGTCCCCTACGCGGCCGGTTCCACGCCTGCCCGCAGCAGCCCGTACGCGTAGGCGTCCTCCAGCGCCTGCCAGGACGCGGCGATGACGTTCTCCGCGACGCCCACCGTCGACCACTCCCCCGCCCCGTCGGACGTGGCGATCAGCACCCGGGTCGTCGACTGGGTGCCGTGCTTGCCCTCCAGGATGCGGACCTTGTAGTCGACCAGCTCCAGCTTGGCGAGCTGCGGGTAGATCTTCTCCAGGGCGACCCGCAGCGCCCGGTCCAGGGCGTTGACCGGGCCGTTGCCCTCCGCGGTGGCGACGATGCGCTCGCCCTTGGCCCACAGCTTCACCGTGGCCTCGTTGGCGTGGGTGCCGTCGGGGCGGTCCTCGGTGATCGCGCGCCAGGACTCGACGTCGAAGTACTTCAGCGGCCCGCCCTCGGCCTCCGCGCGCAGCAGCAGCTCGAAGGAGGCGTCGGCGGCCTCGTACGTGTAGCCCTTGAGCTCGCGCTCCTTGACCCGCTCGACGACCCGGCCGACCAGTTCGCGGTCGCCGCCGAGGTCGATGCCGAGCTCCTTGCCCTTGAGCTCGACGGAGGCGCGGCCGGCCATGTCGGAGACCAGCATCCGCATGGTGTTGCCGACCTGCTCGGGGTCGATGTGCTGGTACAGGTCCGGGTCGACCTTGATCGCGGAGGCGTGCAGGCCCGCCTTGTGCGCGAAGGCGGAGACGCCGACGTACGGCTGGTGCGTGGACGGGGTGAGGTTGACGACCTCGGCGATGGCGTGCGAGGTGCGGGTCATCTCGCGCAGCCGGCCCTCGGGCAGGACCCGCTTGCCGTACTTCAGCTCCAGGGCCGCCACCACCGGGAACAGGTTGGCGTTGCCGACGCGCTCGCCGTAGCCGTTGGCGGTGCACTGGACGTGGGTGGCGCCGGCGTCGACGGCGGCGAGGGTGTTGGCGACCGCGCAGCCGGTGTCGTCCTGGGCGTGGATGCCGAGCCGGGCACCGGTGTCGGCGAGCACGGTGGAGACCACGGCCTGGATCTGCGCCGGGAGCATGCCGCCGTTGGTGTCGCACAGGACGACGACGTCGGCGCCGGCCCCGGAGGCGGCGCGGACCACGGACTTCGCGTACTCGGGGTCGGCGCGGTAGCCGTCGAAGAAGTGCTCGCAGTCGACGAAGACCCGGCGGCCCTGCCCCTTGAGGAAGGACACCGTGTCGCGGACCATCTCGAGGTTCTCCTCGAGGGTGGTGCGCAGGGCGAGCTCGACGTGGCGGTCATGGGACTTCGCGACCAGCGTGATCACCTGTGCGCCGGAGTCGAGGAGCGCTCTGACCTGCGGGTCCTTCGCGGCGGTGGTGCCGGCGCGGCGAGTGGCGCCGAAGGCTACCAGCTGGGCGTGCCGGAACTCGATCTCCTGCTGGGCGCGGGCGAAGAACTCGGTGTCCCGCGGGTTCGCGCCGGGCCAGCCGCCCTCGATGAAGCCCACGCCGAACTCGTCCAGGTGCCGGGCGATGGCGAGCTTGTCGGCGACCGTGAGGTTGATGCCCTCACGCTGGGCGCCGTCGCGCAGGGTGGTGTCGAAGACGTGGAACGAGTCGTCGGGCTCGCTGGTTGCGGTCATGGTCTGAAGGCTCCTGAGTTGATCTCGGTCTACCGGAATGACCGGTTCCACCGTTCCCCCATGCTCCCCCACGCCCCGTTCCCCGGCTGCGGGTGGGCCGGGAAACAGAAAAACCTCTCGCGGGTGCGAGAGGTCTGCGCGCGGGTCGAGGACGACGGTGTCCGCCCGTACGGTGTCGTACGTTGCGGTCACTGCGGACCGGCGCGCCTGCTGCCAATAATCGTGGCGAACGAGAGCACGGGGGCAGTCTGGCACAATCCGCCCCCGCGCTCACGGTCCGTCTCAGGATGCGGGCGGTGTGTGGTCACCCACGGGACCCGGCTCAGCCCAGCCGGTGCATCCAGCCGTGCTTGTCCTCGGCGGTGCCCCGCTGGATGTCGAGCAGGGCCCGGCGCAGCCGGAGGGTGACCTCGCCGGGCTCGCCGCCGCCCTGCCGCCACTCGGCGCCGGCCCGCTTGACCGTGCCGACCGGGGTGATGACGGCCGCCGTACCGCAGGCGAAGACCTCGGTGAGGCTGCCGTTCTCCGAGTCGCGCTGCCACTGCTCGACGGAGACGCGCTCCTCGGCGGCCTCGTAGCCGAGGTCGCGGGCGACGTCCAGCAGGGAGTCACGGGTGACGCCCTCCAGGATGGAGCCGCTGAGGGCGGGCGTGACGATCCTGTCGCCGTACACGAAGTACAGGTTCATGCCGCCCAGCTCCTCGACCCACCGGTGCTCCACGGCGTCGAGGTAGCAGACCTGGTCGCAGCCCTTGGCGGCGGCCTCGGCCTGGGCGAGCAGGGAGGCGGCGTAGTTGCCGCCGGTCTTGGCGTCGCCCATGCCGCCGGGGACGGCGCGGACGCGGTCCTCGGAGACCCAGATGGAGACGGGCTTCACGCCGCCCGGGAAGTAGGCGCCGGCCGGGGAGGCGATGACCAGGAACAGGTACTCGTTGGCGGGCTTCACGCCCAGTCCGACCTCGGTGGCGATCATGAAGGGGCGCAGGTAGAGGGATTCCTCGCCGCCGTGCGCCGGCACCCACGCCTTGTCCTGCGCGACCAGGGCGTCGCACGCCTCGATGAAGGTCTCGACCGGCAGTTCGGGCATCGCCAGGCGCCTGGCGGAGCGCTGGAAGCGCTCGGCGTTCTTCTCCGGGCGGAAGGTGGCGACGGAGCCGTCGGGCTGCCGGTACGCCTTGAGGCCCTCGAAGATCTCCTGCGCGTAGTGCAGGACGGTGGTCGCGGGGTCGAGGGAGATCGGCGCGTACGGGACGAGCTGGCCGTCGTGCCAGCCGCGGCCCTCGGTCCACTTGATCGTCACCATGTGATCGGTGAAGTGGCGGCCGAATCCGGGGCTGGCCAGGATCGCTTCGCGCTCCGCGTCCGAGAGCGGGTGCGCCGAGGGCTTGAGCTCGATCGTGGGCGTCGTCATGAGTGGTTGTCCTTCACCGGTTGTAGTGACGGGCCGCGCACACTCCCGTACGGCCGGTGGCCAGTACTAGGACGTCCGAGCATTCCCTCATTCCGCGGCTCCGCGTTCGATTATCGCCCGGAGGCGGTGGCGGAAGAAACAGGGTGAATGCGGCCCGGTGGTCGATGGTGGCACCCGGCGGGGACAGGGGGAAGCCGCCGGGCGCTGATGCGACCCGGCGGCTTCGAGTGGTCTCGAGGGAGCGCCGGGTCAGCCGGCTACTCGCGCGGCGAGCGCGTCGCCGATCTGCGAGGTGCTCCGGGCGGGCAGGGAGCCGCGCTCCGCGAGGTCGGCGGAGACGGCGTCCTCGATGCGGGCCGCCTCGGCGTCGTGGCCGAGGTGGCGCAGCAGGAGGGCGACGGACAGGACCGTGGCACTGGGGTCGGCCTTGCCCTGGCCGGCGATGTCCGGGGCCGAGCCGTGCACCGGCTCGAACATGGACGGGTACGCGCGGTCCGGGTTGATGTTGCCGGAGGCCGCGACGCCGATGCCGCCGGAGACGGCCGCGGCGAGGTCGGTGATGATGTCGCCGAAGAGGTTGTCGGTGACGATGACGTCGAACCGGGCCGGGTCGGTGACCAGGTAGATCGTCGCGGCGTCGACGTGGATGTAGTCGGTGGTGACCTCGGGGTACTCCTCGGCCACCTTGTTGAAGACGTTCGTCCACAGGTGGCCGGCGAAGGTCAGCACGTTGTTCTTGTGGACCAGCGTGAGCTTCTTGCGGGGCCGGGCCTGGGCCCGGGCGAAGGCGTCGCGGACCACGCGCTCGACGCCGAAGGCCGTGTTGACGGACACCTCGGTGGCGACCTCGTGCGGCGTGCCCTTGCGGATGGTGCCGCCGTTGCCGGTGTACGGGCCCTCGGTGCCCTCGCGGACCACGACGAAGTCGATCTCCGGCTGACCGGCGAGCGGGGTGGCCACGCCCGGGAGGAGCTTCGACGGACGCAGGTTGACGTGGTGGTCGAAGGCGAAGCGGAGCTTGAGCAGGAAGCCCCGCTCCAGGACGCCGGAGGGGACCGACGGGTCGCCGATGGCGCCGAGCAGGATGGCGTCGTGCCGCTTCAGCTCGTCGAGGTCGGCGTCGGTGAGGGTCTCACCGGTGGCGTGGTAGCGCCTGGCGCCGAAGTCGTACTCCTTGGTCTCCAGCTTCACATCCTGCGGGAGGACGGCGGAGAGGACCTTGAGACCTTCGGCCACGACCTCCTGGCCGATGCCGTCACCGGGGATCACTGCGAGATTGATGCTGCGAGACATGCGGGCACCCTACTCCTCGTCCCAGGGGATGACATGCGGCGTCCGGCATGCGGACGATCGGCGTGTCAGTGGCCGGTCGAGCCGCCGTTGTCCCTGCGGTCGAGGGCGCGCTGGAGCGCCGCGGCGGCGTTCTTCCGGTCGGATTCGCTGGTGCGGGGGGTGTGACGGACGCGGCGGCGGACGGTCGTCTCGGCCATGGGGCATCGACTCCTTCGGCATACGTGGAGTACGGAAAGGGGGATTACGAGACGCCGGAAGGGGCGGGGAGCGGCGGGCCGCAGGGATTGCCTGCACGGGGCCCGGCTCACGACCGCCGTTCGCTTGATCGAGCGAGTCGTTCGGCTCCTACAAAGCTAGAGGAGTGGACTGCATCTGTCTGCACAAGTACTCGGACTTCCTACTATCTGAGACGGTCGACCGGGTCACACCGCTCCCAGCTGCGAAAACACCGGACGGACCAGGTCGGGGGGTGACCTGGTCCGTCCGGGGCCGGGTGGGCGTCAGCCCATGTGCGGGTAGGTGTAGTCGGTCGGCGGGACCAGCGTCTCCTTGATGGCGCGGGTCAGGGTCCAGCGCATCAGGTTCTGCGGGGCGCCGGCCTTGTCGTTGGTGCCGGAGGCGCGGCCGCCGCCGAAGGGCTGCTGGCCGACGACGGCGCCGGTCGACTTGTCGTTGATGTAGAAGTTGCCGGCCGCGTAGCGCAGCTTCTCCATCGTGTACGCCGCCGCCGCGCGGTCGTTCGCGATCACCGAGCCGGTGAGGGCGTAGTCGGAGACCGACTCCATCTGGGTCAGCATCTCGTCGTACTTCTCGTCGTCGTAGACGTGCACGGCGAGGATCGGGCCGAAGTACTCGGTGCGGAACACCTCGTTCTCCGGGTCGGTGCACTCGATGACGGTCGGGCGGACGAACCAGCCGACCGAGTCGTCGTAGGAACCGCCCGCGACGACCGTGCAGGCCGCGTCCTCCTTGGCGCGGTCGATGGCGGCCTTGTTCTTGGCGAAGGACCGCTCGTCGATGACGGCGCCGATGAAGTTGGACAGATCGGTGACGTCACCCATGGCGATGCCGTCCACCTCGGCCGCGAACTCCTCCTTGAAGCCGGAGTTCCAGATCGAGGCCGGGATGTACGCGCGCGAGGTGGCGCTGCACTTCTGGCCCTGGTACTCGAAGGCGCCGCGGGTCAGGGCGGTCTTCAGCACGGCGCGGTCGGCGCTCGGGTGGGCGACGACGAAGTCCTTGCCGCCGGTCTCGCCGACCAGGCGCGGGTAGGTGCGGTACTTCTCGATGTTCTGGCCGACCGTCTTCCACAGGTGCTGGAAGGTCTTGGTCGAGCCGGTGAAGTGGATGCCCGCGAGGTCCCGGTGGGCCAGGGCGACCTCGGAGACCGCGATGCCGTCGCCGGTGACGAGGTTGATGACGCCCTTGGGCAGACCGGCCTCCTCCAGGAGCTGCATCAGCAGCACGGCGGCGTGGGTCTGGGTGGGGGACGGCTTCCAGACCACCACGTTGCCCATGAGGGCCGGCGCGGTGGGCAGGTTGGCGGCGATCGCGCTGAAGTTGAACGGCGTGATCGCGTAGACGAAGCCCTCCAGCGGGCGGTGGTCCAGGCGGTTCCACACGCCCGGCGAGTTGGCCGGCGGCTGCTCGGCGAGGATGCCGCGCGCGTAGTGGACGTTGAACCGCCAGAAGTCGACCAGCTCACAGGGGCTGTCGATCTCCGCCTGCTGGGCGGTCTTGGACTGGCCCAGCATCGTGGAGGCGGCGATGGTCTCACGCCAGGGGCCGGCCAGCAGCTCGGCGGCGCGCAGGATGATCGCCGCGCGGTCGTCGAAGGACATCGCGCGCCAGGCGGGCGCGGCGGCCAGGGCCGCGTCGATGGCGTCCTGCGCGTCCTGCTGGGTGGCGTTGGCGTAGGTGCCCAGGCGGGCCTTGTGGTTGTGCGGCTGCACGACGTCGAAGCGCTCCCCGCCGCCCATCCGCTTCTCGCCGCCGATGGTGCAGGGGAGGTCGATCGGGTTGTCGGCCAGCTCCTTGAGCTTGGCCTCCAGCCGGGCGCGCTCGGGCGTCCCGGGGGCGTAGCCGTGCACCGGCTCGTTGACGGGGGTGGGGACCTGGGTCACAGCGTCCATGGGTGGCGTAACTCCTTGTCGTGAGCGGTGTGGTGTCAGCCCTTGGTGATCATGCTTCGGGCGAAGAACCGCAGGTTGGCGGGCTTCTCCGCCAGTCGGCGCATGCTGCGCCTGCCCGGGGGACACCCCCCGGACCCCCGGCCGGGGCCGGAGGTGCGGCACAGCCGGGTCGTCTCAGCCACGACTGATCATGCTTCGGGCGAAGAACCGCAGGTTGGCGGGCTTCTCCGCCAGTCGGCGCATGAAGTAGCCGTACCAGTCGGTGCCGTAGGCCGTGTAGACGCGCATGCGGTGGCCCTCGGCGGCCAGTCGCAGGTGCTCGTCACCGCGGATGCCGTAGAGCATCTGGAACTCGTATTCGTCGAGCTTGCGTCCGGCGGTGCGGGCCAGTTCCTGGGCGATGGAGATCAGGCGCGGGTCGTGGGACCCGATCATCGGGTAGCCCTCGCCCTCCATCAGCGTCCGCAGGATCCGCACGTACGCCTTGTCGATCTCGTGCTTCTGCTGGTGGGCGACTTCGGCGGGCTCCTTGTAGGCGCCCTTCACCAACCGTACGCGACTGCCGGCCGCGGCGAGGCGGCGCGCGTCCTCCTCGGTGCGGAAGAGGTAGGCCTGGATGACGCAGCCCGTCTGCGGGACGTCCTTGCGCAGCTCCTCGTGGATGGCGAACATCGAGTCGAGGGTGGTGTGGTCCTCCGCGTCCAGCGTGACCGTGGTGCCGATCCCGGCGGCGGCCTCCACGACCGGGCGGACGTTGGCGAGCGCCAGCTCGTGGCCGCCGGGGAGCGCCTGGCCGAACATCGACAGCTTCACCGACATCTCGGCGCGGGTGCCGAGCTCCAGCGGCTTCAGCCGGTCGATCAGCTCCAGGTACGCGTCGCGGGCGGCGGCGGCCTGCTCGGGGGTGGTGATGTCCTCGCCGACGACGTCCATGGTGAGCTCCAGGCCGTTGCCGGTGAGCTCCCGGACGATCGGCAGGACCTCGTCGACGGTCTCCCCGGGGATGAACCGGTCGACGACCTGTTTGGTCACCGGGGCCGCCGAGATCAGGCGTCGCATCCGGTCGCTGCGCGACGCGGCGAGAATCACGGGACCCAGCACGGGGCACCTCCACAAGCTGCACGAGGCCGTCACCCGGTGGTTCGGGCACGGCACGGAGAACCACCGTGAAACCTACGGATGCCCCCGATCGTGGGCCACGGACACCTGTCACGCATCCGTGCCACAGATCTCAGACAGATGTATGAAGGCTTCGGGACTTTGCGGCAGAATGCCCGGGTGACGTCGGAACACAGGGACGACTACCAGGAACTGGTGGACGAGATCTCGGAGCTGCTGGGCGCTCCGGCGACCCTGGAGAACCGGGACTTCGAACTGATCGCCTTCGGGGCGTACGACAGCGAGGGCGACCTCGACCCGTCCGCGCTGGACCCGGTGCGCACCCGCTCGATCCTGACCCGGCGTTCGACGCCCGCCGTCCGCGTCTGGTTCGAGGGCTTCGGCATCACCCGTGCGAGCGGTCCGGTCCGCATCCCGCCCACTCCGGAGGCGGGGGTCCACCGGGGGCGCATCTGCCTGCCGGCGCGCCATCGGGGCGTCGTCCTCGGGTACGTCTGGCTGCTCGACTACGAGCCGGGCCCCTCCGAGCGGCAGCTGGACGCGGCCATGCGGGTGACGGCGCGGATCGGGGCGCTGCTCGCCGACGAGGCCCGGCACGGCGCCGGCCTCACGCGCGAACTGCGGGCGGTGC
The DNA here is from genome assembly GCF_040302425.1 of Streptomyces sp. NPDC126497. NCBI lineage: Bacteria > Bacillati > Actinomycetota > Actinomycetes > Kitasatosporales > Streptomycetaceae > Streptomyces > Streptomyces sp. NPDC126497. Next base: position 37,417 of record NZ_JBEORT010000033.1, on the reverse strand, counting down.
TGACGGCGGAGCGGGACTGGCAGCGGGAGATGGCGGTCGCCGAACTGCGCGCCGCCCTCGGGGTCCGGGCCGGCGGTCCGCACACGGTGGTCTGTGTCGCCCCCTGGCCCTCCGCCGACCCGGACGACGCCCCGTCGGTCCGTACGGTGCCGGGGGCGACGGCGCTGTGCACCCTGCCGTGGGACGCCGGCGCCCTGTCCCTGGCCCTGCTGCTGCGGCTGCGCTCGACGGACGCGGCGACCCCGGCGACGACGGCGGCCTCACGGCTGCTGGAGCGGGCCGGGAGCCGGGGCGGTCCCCCGGTGGCCGCAGGGATCGCCGCGCCCCGCGCGGGCCGCGCCGACCTGGGCGCGGCCTGGGCGGAGGCGTCGGCGTCGGCCCGGGCGGCGCTGGCCGAGCCCCGGCTCGGACCGGTCGCCCGGTGGGCGTCGATCGGCCCCTTCCGCCTGCTGACCGCACTGCCCCCGGGGGCCGCCCGCGATCCCGCCGTCGCCCCCCTGCTCTCCCCCGCGCACGCCGAGCTGGCCCGTACCGCCGAGGTCTACCTCGACCGCGCGGGACAGGCCGGCCGCACGGCCGCCGAGCTGGGCATCCACCGCCAGACCCTCTACTACCGCCTGTCCCGGATCGAGCAGCTCACCGGCCTGGACCTGGACGACGGCGAGGACCGGCTGCTGCTGCACATGGCGCTCAAGGCCTCGCGCCTGTAGCGGCGGCCTCGACCACCCGGCGCGGGCCGGCGGTGAGCCGTCCGCCGTCGGGCGCCGGCTCACCTGCTGAGCGTCCCGCTGTCGATGGCGGCGGTCCCGCCGGTGGTCCTACGGCCTGGACGGTCGGCTTCGTCGTCCCGGCGGGCGGTGACGGACTGCCGGCCTGCGCCGGCACCGACTCACCGTGGCCGGTGCCGGCCGCGTGCGGGGTGGGAGCCTCGGGCATCGTCGCCGTGATGCCGCTCCTCACCGGCCTGGCCCTGGGCTCGGCGCCGGTGGAGAGGGCCGGGGGCGGCGTCCTCCCCGCCGGAGACCGGCACGGGGTTCGGCGGCGCCCTGGGCATGGCCCGGGAGACCCCGGGCGGCGCGGGAGGCGTTCACCCGCGGGATGCGGGGCGCGGCGACCACGGGAGCGGTACTGCTCCTCGGAGCGGCGGGACCGGCCGCCCCGGGTCTGCGGCACATCGGGGTGCGGCCGGCGGCGCCCACGGAAAACGCCGGACGGACTGATGCGATCAGCCCGTCCGGCGTGTGAGGACGAGTCCGTCCGGGACGGACGGGGTTCCGGGGCACAACCCCCGGAATCTCAGACCAGGTTGACGGAGCGGGCCGACGTCGCCCCGATCTCCGCGGCGAGCTCACCGAGCACCCCGGCGGACACCGTGTCGTCGACCGTCAGCACCGCGAGCGCCTCGCCGCCGACCGTCGCGCGGGCGACCTGCATGCCGGCGATGTTGATGCCCGCCTCGCCGAGGACGCGGCCCACGGTGCCGACGACACCCGGACGGTCCTCGTAGCGCAGGACGACCATGTGGTCGGCGAGCGCGAGGTCGACGTCGTACTCGCCGACCGCGACGATCTTCTGGACGTGCTTGGGACCGGCCAGCGTGCCGGAGACCGAGATCTCCTCGCCGTCGGAGAGGGTGCCGCGCACGGTGACGACGTTGCGGTGGTCGGCCGACTCCGAGCTGGTGGTCAGCCGGACCTCGACGCCGCGCTCCTGGGCGAACAGCGGGGCGTTGACGTAGGACACCGTCTCGTCGACGACGTCCTCGAAGACGCCCTTGAGCGCGGACAGCTCCAGCACCTTCACGTCGTGCTGGGTGATCTCGCCGTACACCTCGACGTCGAGGCGGACCGCGACCTCGCCGGCGAGCGCGGTGAAGATGCGGCCGAGACGCTCGGCGAGCGGCAGGCCCGGCTTGACGTCCTCGGCGATGACCCCGCCCTGCACGTTCACCGCGTCCGGGACCAGCTCACCGGCGAGCGCGAGGCGCACCGAGCGGGCGACGGCGATGCCGGCCTTCTCCTGGGCCTCGTCGGTGGAGGCGCCGAGGTGCGGGGTGCAGACGACCTGGTCGAACTCGAACAGCGGGGAGTCGGTGCACGGCTCCTTGGCGTACACGTCCAGGCCGGCGCCGGCGACGCGGCCCTCCTTGAGCGCCGAGTACAGCGCCTCCTCGTCGACGATGCCGCCGCGCGCGGCGTTGATGACGCGCACGCCCGGCTTGACCTTGCGCAGCGCCTCGTCGCCGATGAGGCCGACGGTCTCGGGGGTCTTGGGCAGGTGGACGGTGATGAAGTCCGAGACCTCGAGGAGCTCGTCCAGCGACAGGACCTTGACACCCATCTGCGCGGCCCGCGCGGGCTGGATGTAGGGGTCGTAGGCGACGACCTTCATGCCGAAGCCGGACATGCGCTGGGCGACCAGCGCACCGATGCGGCCCAGGCCCACGACGCCGAGGGTCTTCTCGGCCAGCTCGACACCCGTGTACTTGCTGCGCTTCCACTCGCCGTTCTTCAGTGCGGCGTTGGCCTGCGGAATGTGGCGGGCGGTGGCGATGATCAGACCGCAGGCGAGCTCGGCGGCGGTCACGATGTTCGAGGTGGGGGCGTTGACGACCATCACGCCGGCCTTGGTGGCGGCGGAGACGTCGACGTTGTCCAGGCCGACGCCGGCGCGGGCGACGACCTTGAGCCGGTTCGCGGCGGCGATCGCCTCGGCGTCGACCTTGGTGGCCGAGCGGATCAGGATCGCGTCCACCTCGGCGATGGCCAGGAGCAGTTCGGCACGGTCCGCGCCGTTGCAGTGGCGGATCTCGAAGTCCGGACCGAGTGCGTCGACGGTGGCGGGCGACAGCTCTTCAGCGATGAGTACGACGGGTTTCGAGCTCACGTGAGTCCTCACAAGTCCAATGCGGACGGCCGTCCCGACGGCCGCAGGCGGTGAAGAAGTGCTAGCCGCGTGGAAGACGCACGACGCTGTGGGCCTGACGCGTTTGTTGTACAGCAGTCTAGTGGCGCGGGGCGGCTCGTCCTGTGCCTCTTCGGAACGATCACCCGGAAGTGGCTGTACGGCCTGGCCAACTGGATCGTCCCCTCCAGCGGGGTCCGGAGCGGAGCCCCGCGACGGCGCCCGGTGCACGCGGCGCCGTCGCGGGGCGACAGGGCTTACGCCTCCTCGTCGACCCAGCTCATGAGCTTGCGCAGCTCCTTGCCGGTGGTCTCCAGCAGGTGCTCGGAGTCCTGCTTCTTGTACTCGTTGTACTTCTTCAGGCCGCCGTGGTACTCGTCCATCCAGTTCCTGGCGAAGGTGCCGTCCTGGATCTCGGCGAGGACCTTCTTCATCTCGGCCTTGGTGGCGTCGGTGATGATCCGCGGGCCGGTGACGTAGTCGCCCCACTCGGCGGTCTCGGAGATCGACCAGCGCATCTTCTCCAGGCCGCCCTCGTACATGAGGTCCACGATCAGCTTCAGCTCGTGCAGGCACTCGAAGTAGGCGATCTCCGGCTGGTAGCCGGCCTCGGTCAGGGTCTCGAAGCCCGCCTTGACCAGGGCCGCGGTGCCACCGCAGAGGACGGCCTGCTCACCGAACAGGTCGGTCTCGGTCTCCTCGGTGAAGGTCGTCTTGATGACGCCGGCGCGGGTGCCGCCGATGCCCTTGGCGTACGACAGGGCCAGCGCGAAGGCGTTGCCGGAGGCGTCCTGCTCGACGGCGGCGATGCAGGGGACGCCGCGGCCCTCCTCGTACTGACGGCGCACCAGGTGGCCCGGGCCCTTGGGGGCGACCATGCAGACGTCCACGCCGGCCGGGGGCTTGATGAAGCCGTAGCGGATGTTCAGGCCGTGACCGAAGAACAGTGCGTCGCCGTCCTTCAGGTTGTCCTTGACGTGCTCCTCGTAGACCTGGGCCTGGATCGGGTCCGGGACGAGGATCATGATGACGTCGGCCTCGGCGGCGGCCTCGGACGGGCTCACCACGCGCAGGCCCTGCTCCTCGGCCTTGGCCTTGGACGTGGAGCCCTCGTGCAGACCGACGCGCACGTCGACACCCGAGTCACGCAGCGACAGGGCGTGGGCGTGGCCCTGGCTGCCGTAACCGATGACCGCGACCTTGCGGCCCTGGATGATGGACAGGTCGGCGTCGGCGTCGTAGAACAGCTCGGCCACTGGGTTCTCTCCTTGTGTGCAGGTGTTGCGTCCCACCGTATGACGGCGGGCGGAAGGGAAGTTTCGGAGTCTCGGAATACGGGCGGCCGGATCACGGCCGACCGCCCGTTCCGTGTCTCAGGCCGACCGGTCCAGGGCGCGCAGCGAGCGGTCCGTGATGGAACGGGCTCCGCGTCCGATCGCGATCGTGCCGGACTGGACGAGCTCCTTGATGCCGAACGGCTCCAGCATCCTGAGCATGGCGGACAGCTTGTCGCTGCTGCCGGTGGCCTCGACGGTCACGGCCTCCGGTGAGACGTCCACGGTCTTGGCGCGGAACAGCTGGACGATCTCGACGATCTGGGAGCGCGTCTCGTTGTCGGCGCGCACCTTCACCAGAACGAGTTCGCGCTGGACGGCCTGCCCGGGTTCGAGCTCGACGATCTTCAGCACGTTGACGAGCTTGTTGAGCTGCTTGGTGACCTGTTCCAGCGGGAACTCCTCGACGCTCACCACGATGGTGATGCGGGAGATGTCGGGGTGCTCGGTGACGCCGACGGCGAGGGAGTCGATGTTGAAGCCGCGGCGGGAGAACAGGGCGGCGATCCGGGCCAGGATGCCCGGGGTGTTCTCCACCAGGACGGAGAGCGTGTGCTTGGACATGATCTGCTTCCTCTGCTTGAAAGTCCTGACGGCTCTCAGTCGTCTTCGTTGTCGCCGAAGTCGGGGCGGACGTCCCGGGCGGCCATGATCTCGTCGTTGGAGGTGCCGGCGGCGACCATCGGCCACACCATCGCGTCCTCGTGGACGATGAAGTCCACGACGACCGGGCGGTCGTTGATCGAGTTCGCCTCCTCGATGACCTTGTCGAGGTCGGCCGGGTCCTCGCAGCGGATCGCGTGGCAGCCCATGGCCTCCGACAGCTTCACGAAGTCGGGGACGCGGGTGCCGGCGCTCTTCTCGGCGGTGTCGGCTCCGGGGCCGGAGTGCAGCACCGTGTTGGAGTACCGCTGGTTGTAGAAGAGGGTCTGCCACTGGCGGACCATCCCGAGGGCGCCGTTGTTGATGATGGCGACCTTGATCGGGATGTTGTTCAGGGCGCAGGTGGTGAGCTCCTGGTTGGTCATCTGGAAGCAGCCGTCGCCGTCGATCGCCCAGACGGCGCGGTCGGGGACGCCGGCCTTGGCGCCCATGGCGGCCGGGACCGAGTAGCCCATGGTTCCGGCCCCGCCGGAGTTCAGCCAGGTGGCGGGCCTGTCGTACCGGATGAAGTGCGCGGCCCACATCTGGTGCTGGCCGACGCCGGCCGCGAAGATCGTGCCCTCGGGCGCCAGTTGTCCGATGCGCTCGATGACCTGCTGCGGGGAGAGCGAGCCGTCCTCGGGCAGGTCGTAGCCGAGCGGGTAGGTCTCGCGCCAGCGGTTGAGGTCCTTCCACCAGGCGGTGTAGTCGCCCTTGTGGCCCTCGGCGTGCTCCTTCTGGACGGCCTGGACGAGGTCGGCGAGGACCTCGCGGGCGTCGCCGACGATCGGCACGTCGGCGGCGCGGTTCTTGCCGATCTCGGCCGGGTCGATGTCGGCGTGGACGATCTTGGCGTACGGGGCGAAGCTGTCCAGCTTGCCGGTGACGCGGTCGTCGAAGCGGGCTCCGAGGGCGACGATCAGGTCGGCCTTCTGCAGCGCGGTGACGGCGGTGACCGAACCGTGCATGCCCGGCATCCCCACGTGCAGCTCGTGGCTGTCGGGGAATGCGCCGAGTCCCATCAGGGTGGTGGTGACGGGAGCTCCGGTGAGTTCCGCGAGGACCTTCAGTTCGGCGGTGGCGCGGGCCTTGAGGACGCCGCCGCCGACGTAGAGGACCGGCCGCTTCGCGGCGGTGATCAGCTTGGCGGCCTCGCGGATCTGCTTGGCGTGCGGCTTGGTGACGGGCCGGTAGCCGGGCAGGTCCATGGTGGGCGGCCAGGAGAAGGTGGTCTTCGCCTGGAGTGCGTCCTTGGCGATGTCGACCAGCACCGGGCCGGGGCGGCCGGTGGAGGCGATGTGGAACGCCTGGGCGATCACCCGCGGGATGTCCTCGGCCTTGGTGACCAGGAAGTTGTGCTTGGTGATCGGCATGGTGATGCCGACGATGTCCGCCTCCTGGAAGGCGTCCGTGCCGATCGCCTTGGAGGCGACCTGGCCGGTGATCGCGACCATCGGCACCGAGTCCATGTGCGCGTCGGCGATCGGGGTGACCAGGTTGGTGGCGCCGGGACCCGAGGTCGCCATGCAGACGCCCACCCTGCCGGTGGCCTGCGCGTAGCCGGTGGCCGCGTGGCCGGCCCCCTGCTCGTGCCGGACCAGGACGTGGCGCACCCGGGTGGAGTCCATCAGCGGGTCGTAGGCGGGAAGGATCGCACCGCCGGGAATGCCGAATACCGTGTCGGCGCCGACCTCCTCGAGAGAGCGAATGAGGGACTGTGCGCCCGTGACGTGCTCGACGGGGGCGGACTGTCCTCCGGATCGGGGCCGGGGCTGCGGGTGATGGGCCCCGGTGGCCTGCTCGGTCATCGGCATTCTCTTCTCGATGCTGAGGGTTTTTGCGAGTTTTCTACGGGTTACGCCTGCTGCTCGGCGGGTGCCTGTGCAACAAAAAACCCCTCGTGCCGTAAGGCAAGCGAGGGGAGCGCGCCGGGTGGTGGGTCGCTGAGCGGTCGAGGCTCAGCGTCAGCCGACGCGCTGTCCAAGTACGAGAATTCGGGTGCGCATGGCACTGACCCTCCACCCGGCGCACATCCACTGTCAAGTGGGTGGGACGGGAGTCTCAGCATGTGAGCGCAGCGTCGTACCGCCCCGGAGTACGGCGGTCACCCCGGAGGAGTACACCCCGGATCCCCCGCCGACGAACACGGGTTCGGCCCGCCCGGACGCCACCGGGTAGTGCCCGGCGGTCAGCGCCCTGCGCAGCCGGTACTCGTCCAGCGGCCCGGAGAAGGCCTTGCCCTGCCCGTGCGTGCAGCCCATCACGCGCAGGGCCGCCACCTGCTCGGGCAGGTCCACGCCGTCGGCCACGGACTGCATGCCGAGGTCGGAGGCGATCCGCAGCAGACCACTGGTGATCTTGTGCAACCGTGCGGACTCCACCACGCCGTCGACCAGACCGCGGTCGAGCTTCAGCACGTCGACGGGGAGCCGGCGGAGGGCCGTGATCGCCGTGGGACCGCTGCCGAAGCCGTCGAGCGCGATCCGGACGCCGAGCCGCTTGAGCACGGCCAGCCGGCGCTCCAGTTCGTCGAGCGGCACCCGGGGGTCGGTGTCGGCCAGCTCGACGACGAGGGAGCCGGACGGCAGTCCGTGCCGGGTCAGCAGGGCCTCGATCGAGCCCAGCGGCAGCGACCGGTCCAGCAGCCGGTGCGCGCTCAGCCGGACGGCCACCGGGACGGGCAGGCCGGTCGCGTGCCGCTCGGCGGCCTGTTCCACGGCCTCCTCCAGCACCCAGCGGCCCAGTTCGGCGTTCTTCTCACCGTCCTCGGCCACGCGCAGGAACTCCGCGGGGGTGAACAGCACCCCCTGGGAGGAGCGCCAGCGCGCCTGGGCGCAGACCGAGGTGATCCGGCCGTCCTCCAGGCACACCACCGGCTGGTGCAGCAGGGCGAACTCGCCGTGGTGCAGCGCCGCGCGCAGCCGGGTGGCCAGCTCCGCCTTGCGCACCACGTCCTGCTGCATCTGCGGCTTGTACAGCTCCACGCGGCCCTTGCCCGCGGCCTTCGCGCGGTACATGGCGAGGTCGGCGTTGCGCAGCAACTCGCCCGCGCCGAGGCCGGGTTCGGCGAAGGCCACGCCGATGGAGGCGTTGACCCGGACATCGTTGCCGTCGATGGCGTAGGGCTGGGAGAGGGTCGCTCTCAGGCGGTCGGCCAGCTCCAGGATGTGCCGTTCCCGGGCGTCCCGGTCCCGGACGCCGTCGCCGACGATCAGGGCCGCGAACTCGTCGCCCCCCAGCCGGGAGGCGGTGTCGCCCTTGCGGACCGCGTCCTGGAGTCTGCGGGCGGCCTGGACGAGCAGCTCGTCCCCGGCCTGGTGTCCGATGGTGTCGTTGACGCCCTTGAACCCGTCGAGGTCGATGAAGAGCACCGCCGTGCCCCTGAGGGCGGCCCCGCGGTCCGAGGCGCGGCGGCCGGAGAGCGCCTGCTGGACGCGCCGGGTGAACAGGGCGCGGTTGGGCAGGTCGGTGAGCGGGTCGTGTTCCGCGTTGTGCTGGAGCTGTGCCTGGAGCCGTACCCTCTCGGTCACGTCACGGCTGTTGAAGATCAGGCCTCCGTGGTGCCGGTTGACGGTCGACTCGACGTTCAGCCAGCCGCCGTCGCCGGAGCGGAAGCGGCACTCGATGCGGGTGGTGGGCTCCTCGGCCGGGCTGGCGGCGAGGAAGCGGCGCACCTCGTGCACGACACAGCCCAGGTCCTCCGGGTGGATGAGACCGGCCAGTTCGGTCCCCTCCAGTTCCTCCGCGGGTCTGCCGTAGACCCCGGCGGCGGCCGGGGAGACGTAGCGGAGGACGCCGCTGGGGGCGGCGATCATGATGACGTCGCTGGAGCCCTGCACCAGGGAGCGGAAGTGGTTCTCCTTCTGCGCCAGTTCCTGGGTGAGGGTGATGTTGTCGAGCAGCATGATGCCCTGGCGCACGACCAGCGCGAGCACCACGGTGCCCCCGGTGAGCAGCACGACGCGGTCGACGCTGCGCCCGTTGAGGACGTTGTAGAGGATTCCCAGGGTGCACACGGCCGCGGCGAGGTACGGCGTGAGTGCGGCGAGGGAACCGGTGATGGGCCGGGAGAGCGGGTACCGGCCGTGCTCGCCGGGCGGCGGCCCGTGGTGGTGGTCCGGTGCGCCGCGCCGTCCGGGCAGGTGTTCGCGGACCACGCGCGTGTGCCCCTCCCGCTCGGGCCGCCCATCGCGCGGCGCGGTCCAGGGCGCGTACGCCAGGAGCAGCGAGCCGGCGAACCAGCCCGCGTCGAGCAGCTGTCCCGAGCGGTAGTCGGCGTGCAGCAGCGGGGAGGTGAACAGGGCGTCGCACATCACGGTCAACGCCAGCGCGCCGATCGCGGTGTTGACCGCGGACCGGTTGACCGCCGAGCGCCGGAAGTGCAGCGCGAGCACCATGCTGACCAGGGCGATGTCGAGCAGCGGGTACGCCAGGGACAGCGCGGTGTGCGCGACGCCCGGCCCCTCGGCCCGTGCGGCCTGGGCGAGCGCCAGGCTCCAGGCGAGGGTGAGCAGGGAGCCGCCGATCAGCCAGGCGTCCAGGGCGAGGCAGACCCAGCCGGCCTTGTTCGCGGGCCGCTTGGCGAGCACCAGCAGCCCCACGATGGCGGGCGGCGCGAAGCACAGGAAGAACAGGTCGGCGTAGCTGGGGCTGGGCACGGGAAGCCCGAGGACGACCTCGTACCACCCCCACACCAGGTTGCCCAGGGAGGCCATGGTCGAGGAGAGGCCGAACATCAGCCACGCGGGCCGGAACCGGGTGCGGGGGCTGCGGGCGTAGGCGAAGCAGGACACGGCGGCGGCACCGGCCGCGGCGCTCAGCCCGAAGTCGCCCATGACCAGCGCGAGCCGCTCCGAGCCCCAGCCGAACGCGGCGCCGACGGCGTAGGCCGCGCAGACCAGGGCGAGCACGAGTTGGGCGGCCGGGCCGGGCCGTCGGCGGACGGCCGGTGCGCCGGGCGGCAGCGCCGTCGGCGTGGGCTGCCGCCGCGGCGCCCCGTCGAGCGTGGAGGCGGGGGTGGGCGCGCTCACCGGTACCTCCCGGTCCGCTCCGCTCCCGGGTCCCCCGGCCTGCACACCGGGTGGGCGCGCCCGCGGCGGCCGCCGTGTCCGGGACGGTGACGGCCGGGACCCTCATGAGGGCCGCCGTACCGGATGGGGCGGCCGCCGTGGTGACCGCGGGCGCGCGCGGGCGCGCACCACACTCGTCGCCGACGGCTCCGCCGCTTCGGATCGCTCGTCCGTGGGCCGTGCATCGTCCGTCGCCCCCCTCACTGTCCGCAGTGTCCTGCCCCCGCGCCGTTGGTCAGCGGCGCAGCCCCTGTCGGGACGATACACCAGCATCGTCACTCAGGGACATAGGTTCTCTACGCTCCGTAACGATCATTCGGTGTATGAGTACCCACCGCGCCGGAAGAAACGCGGACGGTACTCGAATCGGACTACGCGTCCTCCGCTCCGGTCACCAGGATCACGTTGCCGAGCTCCTCCCGGTTCAGATAACGGCGCAACTGGTCGGTCAGCAACCGCTCGGCGCGCGGCCGGAAGGCGGAGGTGGGTCCGCCGACGTGCGGGCTGACGAGGACGCCCGGCGCCCGCCACAGGGGATGCCCCGGAGGCAGCGGTTCGGGATCGGTGACGTCGAGGGCCGCGGTGATGCGGCCGCTCTCCACCTCGGTGAGCAGCGCCTCGGTGTCGACGACACCGCCGCGGGCCACGTTCACCAGCAGGGCGCCGTCCTTCATCCGGGCCAGGAAACCGGCGTCCACCAGGTGCCGGGTGGTCTCGGTCAGCGGTGTGGACAGGACGACGACGTCCGCCTCCGGGAGCAGGGCGGGCAGTTCGGTGAGCGGGTGCACCGGCCCGCGCTCCGTGGTGCGTGCGGAGCGCGCGACGCGCACCACCCGCGCGAGCTCGAACGGAACGAGCCGGTCCTCGATGGCCGCGCCGATCGAGCCGTACCCGACGATGAGCACGTTCCTGTCGGCGAGCGCGGGCCGGAACCCGCCGCGCCACTCCCCCTTGTCCTGTGCCCGCACGAAATCGGGGATGCCGCGCAGCGAGGCCAGGATCAGCGCGAGCGCCAGCTCGGCGGTGCTGGCCTCGTGCACGCCGCGCGCGTTGCACAGCCGTACGCCGGGGGGCAGGTGCTTCAGGCCGGGCTCCACGTGGTCGGTGCCGGCCGACAGGGTCTGCACGACGCGGACGGAGCGCATCAGCGGCAGCGGGCGCACACCGACCCCGGCGGGCCTCATGTAGGGCACGACGTAGAAGGCGCAGTCGGCGGGATCGGCGGGGAACTCCTCACCCCCGTCCCAGAAACGGTAGTGCGGCCCCTCGGGGAGGCCCTCGATCTCGTCCGGCGGGATGGGAAGCCATACGTCAGCAGCGGTCATGGTCGGGAGGCTAGTTCAGGGGCCGGAACGGGCGCGGGTTAGGTTGGGGGGCCGGAGAGGGAGGGTCACGACCAGGTGGAGCTCAGGACGATCGGCGCGGGGGCGCTCGCGGTGGGGGCCGTCGGACTCGGGTGCATGCCGATGAGCTGGGCCTACAGCACGTCCCGGCAGCGCGGCGAGGAGTCGCTCAGGGCGGTGCACCGGGCACTGGACGCGGGCTCGACGCTCCTGGACACCGCCGACATGTACGGCCCGTTCACCAACGAGCTGCTGCTCGGGCGGGTGTTGAGGGAGCGGCGCTCCGACGCCTTCGTGTCCACGAAGGTCGGGCTGCTGGTGGGCGACCAGCACATCGTGGCCAACGGCCGCCCCGGGTACGTGAGGAGGGCCTGCGACGCCTCGCTGCGCCGGCTCCAGACCGATGTCATCGACCTCTACCAACTGCACCGTGCCGACCCGGAGGTCCCGGTCGAGGAGACCTGGGGCGCGATGGCGGATCTCGTACGGGCGGGGAAGGTACGGGCGCTGGGCCTGTGCGCGGTGGGGGCGCGTTCGGCGCGGCGGCCGGGGGCCCGGCTGTACGACACGACGATCCGGCAGCTGGAGCGGGTGCAGCAGGTCTTCCCGGTGAGCGCGGTGGAGGCGGAGCTGTCGGTGTGGTCGCCGGAGGCGCTGCGGTCGCTGCTGCCGTGGTGCGCGTCGCGGGGGATCGGTTTCCTGGCGGCGATGCCGCTGGGCAGCGGCTTCCTGACCGGGACGCTGACGCCCGGCGTGGGGTTCGAGGCGGACGACCCGCGTGCCCGGCACCCCCGCTTCACGGCCGAGATGATGGCCGCGAACCAGCCGATCGTGGTCGGCCTGCGCCGGGTCGCCCGCCGGCACGGCGCGCACGTCACCCCGGCGCAGGTGGCGCTGGCCTGGGTGCTGGGCCTGGGCCGCCAGGTGATCCCGGTCCCCGGCACCAAGCAGGAGCGGTGGGCCGCGGAGAACGCGGCCGCGGCGGACCTGCGCCTGACGGAGCGCGACCTCGCGGAGATCGCGGAACTGCCCGCGGCGCAGGGGTCCTGGGACTGAGCGGGGGCCGGCGGCGGCGATCGGACGGTTCGGGGTTCCGCGATCGGGAACTTCGGGAGCGCGAGCGGTGTATGACAGGAAGGACCCCGCCGCGTCGAAGGGACGAGATCGTGCAACGACGAGCCGTGCCGGCCGTACTGGCCGCCGCCGCGCTCCTGCTGGCCGCCGGCTGCTCCTCCGACGACGGAGGACCGCCGGGCAAGGACACCGGCGCCTCCCCGTCCGGCACGTCGCCGGCCACGTCGTCCTCGTCGCCGGGGGCGGGCGCGCGGGAGGCGCCGCCCGCGAAGGGCTCGGTGAAGGTGGTCCGGACGGTGACCACCGGACTGGACTCCCCCTGGGGCCTGGCCCCGCTGGCCGACGGCGACCTGCTGGTCTCCTCCCGGGACGAGGCGACGATCACCCGGGTCGACGGGAGGACCGGGAAGAAGACCGAGCTGGGCGAGGTGCCCGGGGTGTCGCCGTCCGGCGAGGGCGGCCTGCTCGGCATCGCCCTCTCCCCCGAGTACGCCTCGGACCGCATGGTCTACGCGTACTTCACCTCGGCCTCCGACAACCGCATCGTCCGCATGATCTACGACGAGCGGAAGCCGGCCGGTGAGCAGCTGGGCGCACCGGACACGGTCTTCCGCGGCATCCCCAAGGGCGTGATCCACAACGGCGGCCGGATCGCCTTCGGCCCGGACGGGATGCTGTACGCGGGCACGGGCGAGAGCGGCGACACGGGCCTGTCCCAGGACAAGGGGTCCCTGGGCGGCAAGATCCTGCGGCTGACCCCGGAGGGCGAGCCGGCCCCGGGCAATCCGTTCCCCGGCTCCCCGGTCCACTCGTACGGCCACCGCAATGTGCAGGGCCTGGCCTGGGACGGCAAGCAGCGGCTGTTCGCCTCGGAGTTCGGCCAGGACACCTGGGACGAGCTGAACGCGATCGAGCCGGGCGGCAACTACGGCTGGCCGGAGGCGGAGGGCGAGTCGGACGACGACGGCTTCCTCGACCCGGTCGAGCAGTGGGACACGGACGAGGCCTCCCCCAGCGGGGCCGCGTACGCCGAGGGTTCGGTCTGGATGGCGGGACTGCAGGGCCGGCGCCTGTGGCGCGTTCCCCTCGAGGGCACGAAGGCCTCGGCGGACCCGCAGGCGTTCCTGGAGGGCGAGTACGGCCGGCTGCGCACGGTGGTGGCGGCGGGCGGCGACAAGCTGTGGCTGGTCACCAGCAACACGGACGGCCGGGGCGGCCCGAAGGAGGGGGACGACCGGATCCTGGAGCTGGAGGTGCGCTAGGGGCGCCGTTCGGGCCGTGCCGGGGCCGTGGCCCCCGGCGCCGCACCCGGCCCGCGCTCACGTCTCGTCGGCTTCCTCCTCCGGGGCGGTCGGCGGGCGCACGGTGACCTTTCCGGACGCGAGGTCTATCGGCCCGCGTCCGGGATCGGCGTCGCCGACGTCCTGCCGGGTCAGTTCCAGCCGGTTCCGCTCGTCGCGGGTGTGTTTCCGGCCGGGGGCGAACAGTTCCTCGAAGGCGTTGAACATCGCTCCCCTTTCCAGGGACGAACGGGTCGTCCGCCTAGTCTCCCGCCGCCACCCGTTCGCCCGTCCCCGCCGCGAACAGATCCAGCCGGTGCGCCACCGCCGCCGCCTCGCCCCGCCCCGAGACGCCCAGCTTGGCGAGGATGTTGGAGACGTGGACGCTGGCCGTCTTCGGGGAGATGAACAGTTCCTCGGCGATACGGCGGTTGGTGTGGCCGGCGGCCACCAGGCGCAGCACGTCGCGCTCCCGGCTGGTGAGGCCGAGCGCGTCGGCCGGATCGGCGGGGGGCCGGTCGCGGCCCGCGGGGGCCAGTGCGAGCCGGGCACGCTGCGCCAGCAGGCCGGCGGACCGGGCCAGCGGCGCGGCGCCGAGGTGGTCGGCGACGGCGGTCACCAGCCGCAGCAGTTCCGTGGCGCGGGCGCGCTCGTCGTCGCCCCCGCCACGCGCGAGCAGCGCCTCGGCCAGCCGGAACCGGACGCGTGCGAGGTCGTAGGGCCGTCCCAGGGGCTCCACCGCCTCGACGGCGGCGGACCACTCGTCCGGCGCGGTCCTGCCCTCGGCGCGCAGCAGCTCGGCGCGCAGCCACAGGTCGTAGGCCTGCCACACGGGCACCCCGGTCGCCAGCGTCCTGGCCGCCGCGCGGATCCGTTCCAGGATCTCCGGGCGGCCGGGCCCGGTCTCCGGGGCGCCGTGGGCGTCGGCCTCCGCGGTGGCGGCGGCGATCAGCAGGGGCCAGCCGTAGCGCTGGGTGCCGGGCGGGAGGCCGGTGTCGAGGGCGGCGAGGAACTCGGCGCGGGCGTCGGGGAGGCGGCCCTCGGCGGCGGCGATGCCGACGGCGACCCACTTCATGGGGAGGGCGTACTGCGGCATCGGGTCGTGGGTGCCGAGGACGGTGCGGGCGTCGGCGAGCCGGCGGGCCGCCTCGGCCGTGTCGCCCCGGTCGTACGCGAGGTACGCCAGGCGCATCGAGCCGCCGGCGCGCTGCTTGGCGCTCTGCTCGAGGCGCCGCGCGTTGGCCGCGGCCCGCGCGGCCTCCTCCCAGCGGCCGAGGGAGTGGAGGGACTCGGCGAGGTTTCCCCACACCCAGCCCTCGGAGTCCAGCAGCCCGAGCCTACGGGTGACGTGGACGCCCTCCTCGAGGAGGCGGGCGGCCTCCTCGGAGCGGCCGACGCCTTCGAGGACGGACGGGAGGTTCACCTGGGCACGGGCGACCACCGTGTCCACGCCCAGCTCGGTCGCCCGGTCCTTGACCTCGTACATCTCGGCGAGCCCGGCCTCGATGTCACCGGCGTCGACCATGAGGCCGCCGAGGGTGAGCCGGGCGTTGAGCTCGATGTCGTGGGCGCCGACCATGCGGGCGTACTCGACGGCGCGTTCGGCGGCGGCCATGGCGTCCGGACCGGGTTCGTGCAGCATCGACCAGCTGGCGGCGGAGGCGAGGACCTCGGCGTGCACCTCGGAGGGCGGCAGTCCGCGCACCAGGTCGCGGGCGGTGCCGAGTTCGGCCCAGCCGTCGCCGCGGGCGAGGGCCTGGGTGAGCCGGGAGCGCTGCACCCAGAACCAGGCGGCGCGCAGCGGGTCGGGGTCCTCGTCGAGGAGGCGCAGCGCCCGCTTGGTGATCTTCATCGAGCGCTCGCGTTCCCCGCAGAGGCGGCCGGCGACGGCGGCCTCTGCCATCAGGTCGAGGTACTGGAGCGGGGTGGTCCCGGGGTCGCAGCCGCAGGGAGGGTAGACCTCGGCGTGGTCGAGCGGGCGCAGGGTGGCCCGTACGGCGTCGGGGACGGCGTCCCACAGCTCCATCGCCCGCTCCAGCAGACCCAGTTGCTCGGAATAGGCGTGGCGTCGGCGGGCCTCGACGGAGGCGTCGAGGACGGCGGGCAGGGCCTTGGCCGCGTCGTGGGCGTGGTACCAGTAGCTGGCCAGGCGGGTCACCCGCTCGTCGGCGGGGACGAGGGTGGGGTCGGCCTCCAGGGCCTCGGCGTAGCGGCGGTTGAGGCGGGAGCGTTCGCCGGGCAGCAGGTCGTCGCTGACGGCCTCGCGGACCAGGGAGTGGCGGAAGCGGTAGCCCTCGCGGTCGGGCGCGGGGGTGAGGATGCTGGCGTTGACCCCGGCGCGCAGGGCCTCGATGAGGTCGTCCTCGGTGAGCCGGGCGACGGCGGCCAGCAGCCGGTCCTCGACGGTGGAGCCGCCCTCGGCGACGATCCGGGCGACCTGCTGGGCGCTCTCCGGGAGGGCCTCGACGCGGACCAGGAGGAGGTCGCGCAGGGAGTCGGTGAGGCCGGTGCAGCAGCCCTCGTCGGCGGCGACGGCGAGTTCCTCGACGAAGAAGGCGTTGCCGTCGGAGCGTTCGAAGATGTCGTCGACGCGGTCGGGGTCGGGTTCGCGGCGGAGGATGCCGGCGATCTGCCGGTGGACCTCGTCGCGGTTGAAGCGGCCGAGTTCGACGCGCTGGACCGCGCGGAGCCGGTCGAGTTCGGCGAGGAGGGGGCGCAGCGGGTGACGGCGGTGGATGTCGTCGGAGCGGTAGGTGGCGAGGACGACGAGGCGGCCGGTGCGCAGGGTGCGGAACAGGTAGGCGAGCAGGTGGCGGGTGGAGGCGTCCGCCCAGTGCAGGTCCTCCAGGGCGAGGACGACGGTCCGCTCGGCGGCGACGCGCTCCAGCAGGCGTGCGGTGAGCTCGAAGAGACGGGCCATGCCCTGCTCGTCGCGGCGGGCCTCGCGTGCGGCGGCGGTGCCGATCTCGGGCAGCAGGCGGGCGAGCTCCTCCTCCTGCCCGGAGGCGGCGGCGGCGAGTTGCTCCGGCAGTTCGCGGCGGAGCTGGCGCAGGGCGGTGGAGAAGGGGGCGAACGGCAGTCCGTCGGCGCCGATCTCGACGCAGCCGCCGAGGGCGACGATCGCGCCGCGGCGGCGGGCGGCGGCGGCGAACTCCTCCACCAGGCGGGTCTTCCCCACCCCCGCCTCACCGCCGACCAGCAGCGCCTGGGGTTCGGTGACGGCCCGGGCGAGCGCGGTGTTCAGCGTGTCGAGCTCGGTGCTGCGGCCCACGAACACGGGGCTGACGGACTTGGTCTCCACGCCCTTGAGCATCGCATGCCCCTTCGACAACGGGTCACCGTTTTTCCTCCCTCCCGGGAGTCCGTGGCACGGGTGGTCCCGCGGCCCGGCGCCCGTGGGAGGGCGGCGCGCCCGCCGTGCCGCCCGGGAGGGCACCTCCCAGGCCCTTCACAGGCACGGGGGAGGCACGACCGTCCGCGGCTGACGCGGCACGCGGCCGGCCCCCGCGCGGCTGCCGGTCGCGTCGGGCTCATGCGGCCCGTGCGAAGCGGGTGGTATGGCTTTCGGCCCCGGTGCCCCGTGCGGCGGCTTCCCGGCGTGCGGCCCCACGCGGCCGCAGTGCCTCCCGGACCCGGCGCTCGTGCTCCGCGCCGCGGAGGAGCTCGTCGTGACGGAGCCGGTGGAGTGCGTACTCGAACATGGTGTGGTCCCCCCGGAGGAGTCGGTGTCGGTCATCGCCTTCCGCGATGCCTCCACCTTCGTCCCCGGGGCCGCCCGGCCGCATCGGGAGGGTTCCGTATCTTCGGCGGGCGCGGGACCTTAGACCGCGCTTAGTGCGGGTCACCGGCCCCCGGATCCCCTAAGCCCTCGGCCCGGCCGGTCGCGGGCAGGTCCGGGAGCACGTCGGTGCACGCGCGGGGACGACCGCGGCGGCGCCCTGTCCGGCACCGGGGGGGACGGCCCTCGTCACGTCGGGCCGGCGGACGGTGTCGAGGCCCGGCGCATGGCCGGCCGCCGCGGCCCGCTCGACCCGGTGGCGGGCTCCAGCCGGCGGGGACGCCCCGCGGGCGCCGGGCGCGGCGCCGGCGGGGGCGCACCGGTCGGCGAACTCCCGGCCCCGGTCCGGACGGGCCGGGAGCCCCTCGGCGTGCCGGGGTCCGAGGGGGCGCGGCTCGGCTCCGTCGTCACCCGGTCGTACCGCGTACGTCCCGCTGCCGCTCCTCCTCGGCCAGCACGTCCGCCACCCCGGCGTCCGTGGCGGCGGCCAGCCTCTCGTGGGCGGCCCGGGCCTCGGGCGGCTCGATGCTGATCCGGGGCAGGAGCCGGTCCAGCGAGCGCGGCAGCCACCAGTTGGCGCCGCCGAGCAGGTGCATCAGGGCGGGGACGAGCAGGGTGCGCAGCACGAAGGCGTCGAGGGCGACGGCCGCGGCGAGCGCGATGCCGAACATGGCGATCACGCGGTCGCCGGTGAGGACGAAGGCCAGGAAGACCGAGATCATGATCACGGCGGCGGAGTTGATCACCCGGCCGGTCTCCGCGAGGCCGACGCGGACGGCGCGCCGGTTGTCGCCGGTCTCCAGCCACTCCTCGTACATCCGGCTCACCAGGAAGACCTGGTAGTCCATGGAGAGCCCGAAGAGGACGGAGACCATGATCACGGGCAGGAAGGGCTCGATGGGTCCCGCCCGGCCGAGGCCGAGCAGCTCGCTGCCCCAGCCCCACTGGAAGATCGCGACCACGACGCCGAAGGCGGCGGCGACGGCGGCCACGTTCATCGCGGCGGCCTTCAGCGGGATGGCGAGGGACCGGAAGGCGAGCAGGAGCAGCAGGCAGCCCAGGCCGATCACGACGCCGACGAAGAGGGGCAGCTTGTCGACGATGACGTCGGCGAAGTCGTCGTACCCGGCCGTCACGCCGCCGACGTGCACGTCGAGCGAGGTGCCCGACTCGGCCCGCGGCAGCACGTCCTCGCGCAGCCGGTCGACCAGGTCGCTGGTCTGCTTCGACTGCGGGGACGTCTCCGGTACGACGGTGAGGTACGCGGTGTCGCCGCCCGCCCCGTAGGTCACGGGCGACACCGACGCGACGCCCTCGGTCCCGCGCAGGGCGGCGTCGAGGTTGTCCAGGGCGAGCCGGTCCTCGGCGCCGTCGACCTGGCCGACGAGGGTGAGCGGGCCGTTCACACCGGGGCCGAAGCCGTCGGCGAGGAGGTCGTAGGCCTGGCGGGTGGTGGACGCCTCGGGGTCGTTGCCCTGGTCGGAGGTGCCCAGGTGGAGGGAGAGGGTGGGCAGCGCGAGGACGGCCATGACGACGACGGCGACCGCGCCGAGCAGCTTGGGGTGGCGCTCCACGAACGCCGACCAGCGGGCGGCGAACCCGGTCGGCACCTCCGGCTCGGGCCCGTGCTCGGCGAGCCGGCGCCGTTCCCGGCGGCTGAGCGCGCGCATGCCGATGAGCGACAGCAGTGCGGGCAGCAGGGTGACGGAGGCGGCGACGGTCAGGACGACGGTGAGCGCGGCCGCTATGGCGACGCCGTTGAGGAAGTTCAGCCGGAGGATCAGCATGCCCAGCAGGGCTATGCACACGGTGGCGCCCGCGAAGACGACCGCCCGTCCGGTGGTGGCGACGGCGTTGGCGGCGGCCTCGGGGACGGTGAGGCCGCGCTTCAGTCCGCGCCGGTGCCGGGTCACGATGAACAGCGCGTAGTCGATGCCGACGCCGAGCCCGATGAGCATGCCGAGCATGGGGGCGAAGTCGGCGACGGTCATGAGGTGCCCGAGCAGCACGATGCCGGCGTAGGCGGTGCCGACGCCGACCAGGGCGGTGGCGATGGGCAGCAGCGCGGCGGCGGGCGAGCCGAAGGCGAGGAACAGGACGACGGCGGCGACCAGCACGCCGACGATCTCGGCGGTGTGCCCGCCGGGGGACTCGCCGAGCTCGACGGCGCTGCCGCTCAGCTCGACTTGGAGCCCGTCGGTCTGAGCGGCCTGGGCCGTCCTCACCACGGCGGCGGCCTCGCCCGCGTCGATGTCCTTGGCCTGGTCGTCGAAGGTGACCGTGGCGTAGGCGGTGCGGCCGTCCGCGCTGACCCTTCCGGCGCCCCGGTCGTCGTACGGGCCGCTCACGGCGGTCACCCCGGGCAGGTCCCCGATCCGGTCCAGGGTGCGGGTCATGGCCTGTTCGACGCCGGGGTCCCGGACGCTGCCGGACGTGGTGTGCCAGACCACGGTGTCGCTGTCGCCGCTGAGGTCCGGGAAGCCCTCCTGCAGCAGCTGGGTGGCCCGCCCGGACTCGGTGCCGGGCACCTGGTAGTCGTTCGAGTAGGCGGAGCCGGCGGCGAGGGCGCCGGCGGAGACCCCGCCGAGGGCGAGGAGCCAGAGCAGAACGGTGATCAGACGGCGTTGGACACACCAGCGTGCGAGGGCTGCCACGAATGTGCTCCCGTGGTGACTCGGTGTGGATCTTTGGCCGGGAGCAGTCGCGCGTGAACCGAACAGCCCGCAAAGAACGCATGAGCAATGCAGTGACCACTCTTGCAGGCATGAATGATCGTTTGTCGCTTTCGTGTACTAATTCACATTCCTGCGACTCCTCGGTCGAACCGGCCCCCCGGCGCCATGGCCGTGAGCCCCGCGATCAGCAGCCACAGCGCCCTGCGGGACCTCCCCCGGGAGCCCGGCGCGCCTCCCCGGGGCGCCGTCGGCACGGGTCTGCGGAATCGGTTCGGCATCGGCACGTCCGTTCATGGCGCGGGAGCGTGGCGCCCGGCGCCGGGAAACCCGGATGCGGGGTGGGAGGGCGGACTGCTAGCGTCCGTCGGTCCGACGTTCCGCGGCAGTCAGCCGCCGGCCGAAGCAGGTGCTTTGATGCTTGTCCGCCTGATCTCCGACGCGACCCCTTCCCCCTTCACGGCCCCGAGGAGCCCGTTCACCGATGTCGGACATCACACCGAACACCCCGCACGACGACCTCGCTAACCGCATCGCCCTGCCCCGTTACCCCCGCAGCGGCGCCTACGACGCCCGCTGGGCCGTCGACAACCAGATGGGCCCGCACGCGCTGTGGCTGCTGGAGTGGCTCGCCCCGGCCCTCGGCCTCGACGCCCTGCGCCCCGGCGCCCGCGTGCTCGACCTGGGCTGTGGACGCGCCATGACGTCCGTCTTCCTCGCCCGGGAGTACGACGTCCAGGTCACCGCGGCCGACCTGTGGATCGAGCCGGACGACAACGCGCGCCGCATCGCGCGGGCGGGCGTCGCCGACCGGGTGTTCCCGGTCCGCGCCGAGGCGCACGACCTGCCCTTCGGGGAGGAGGGCTTCGACGCGATCGTCTCCGTCGACGCGTACCAGTACTTCGGCACCGACGACCTCTACCTGCCGACGCTGGCCCGGCTGCTGAGGCCCGGCGGACGGATCGGGGTCGTCGTCCCGTCCCTGACCGGGGAGATCGGGGGGAGCGAGCCGCCGGAGCACCTGAAGCCCTTCTGGGAACCCGCCTTCTGGTGCTTCCACAGCCCCGCCTGGTGGCGCCGCCACTGGACCCGCAGCGGGGCCGTGGAGGTCGAGACGGCCGACTGGCTGGAGGACGGCTGGCGGGAGTGGCTGCTCTGGTGCGACGTCGTCGCCGAGGAGAGCACGGAGGAGTTCCACGTGCGGATGAGCCGGGAGTGCGCGGAGATGCTGCGCGCGGACCGGGGTCGCACGCTGGGCTTCGCACGCGTGGTGGGCCGCCGCCCGTGACCGCGTGACCGCATGGGTGAGGGGGCGCATCGGATCCGATGCGCCCCCTCCCGCACGCTTCGGCGGTCAGCCCTCGGCGACGCCCAGCTTCTGCAGGATCAGCTCCTTGACGCGGGCCGCGTCCGCCTGTCCGCGCGTGGCCTTCATGACCGCGCCGACCAGGGCGCCGGCCGCGGCCACCTTGCCACCGCGGATCTTGTCCGCGACGCCCGGGTTGCCGGCGATGGCCTCGTCGACGGCGGCGCCCAGGGCGCCCTCGTCGGAGACGACCTTCAGACCGCGCTTGTCGACCACCTCGTCCGGGGTGCCCTCACCGGCGAGCACGCCCTCGATGACCTGGCGGGCCAGCTTGTCGTTCAGATCGCCCTTGACGACCAGCTCGGCCACCCGGGCCACCTGCTCCGGGGTGATCGCCAGCTCGTCCAGCGCCCTGCCGGACTCGTTGGCGGCGCGGGCCAGCTCGCCCATCCACCACTTGCGGGCGGAGGCCGCGTCGGCGCCGGCGTCGATCGTGGCGACGATCGGGTCCAGCGCACCGGCGTTGAGGATGGACTGCATGTCGGTGGCGGAGATCCCCCACTCCTCGCGGAGCCGGTTGCGGCGCACCAGCGGCAGCTCGGGCAGGCCGGAACGGATCTCCTCGACCCACTCGCGGGACGGGGCGACCGGCACCAGGTCGGGCTCCGGGAAGTACCGGTAGTCCTCGGCCTCCTCCTTCACGCGGCCCGAGGTCGTGGACCCCGTGTCCTCGTGGAAGTGGCGGGTCTCCTGGACGATCGTGCCGCCGCCGCTCAGCACCGCGGCGTGCCGCTGGATCTCGAAGCGGGCCGCGCGCTCCACGGACCGCAGCGAGTTGACGTTCTTCGTCTCCGAGCGGGTGCCGAACGTCTCGGTGCCGTGGGGGCGTAGCGACAGGTTGACGTCGCAGCGCATCTGCCCCATCTCCATGCGGGCCTCGGACACGCCGAGCGCCCGGATGAGCTCGCGCAGCTCACGGACGTACGCCCGCGCGACCTCGGGGGCGCGCTCGCCCGCTCCCTCGATCGGCTTGGTGACGATCTCGATCAGCGGGATGCCGGCGCGGTTGTAGTCCAGCAGCGAGTGGGACGCGCCGTGGATGCGGCCGGTGGCGCCGCCGACGTGCGTCGACTTGCCGGTGTCCTCCTCCATGTGGGCGCGCTCGATCTGGACGCGGAAGGTCTCGCCGTCCTCCAGCTGCACGTCGAGGTAGCCGTCGAAGGCGATCGGCTCGTCGTACTGGGAGGTCTGGAAGTTCTTCGGCATGTCCGGATAGAAGTAGTTCTTCCGGGCGAAGCGGCACCACTCGGCGATCTCGCAGTTCAGCGCGAGACCGATCTTGATCGCCGACTCGACGCCGGTCGCGTTGACGACCGGGAGCGCGCCGGGCATGCCGAGGCAGACGGGGCAGGTCTGGGTGTTCGGGTCGGCGCCGAGCGCCGTCGAGCAGCCGCAGAACATCTTGGTGCGGGTGCCGAGTTCGACATGGACCTCGAGGCCCATGACGGGGTCGTACGACGCGAGTGCGTCCTCGTACGACACCAGGTCGGTCGTGGTGGTCACGGTGAAACTTCCCTCTCAGCCCAGCAGGACGTCGTCGTCGCCGAGGCGCTTCAGCTCGCGGTAGAGGATGGCGAGGTTGGTGACGACCGCGGCTCCGGTGACGACGGCGTCGAGCAGCCGCAGCGTGTCGCTCTCGCCACGCGCCTTCTTGATCTGCTTGTACACACCGACGGCGCCGAACGCCGAGGTGGCCATGGAGACGTACAGACCGGACTTGGACTTCTTGAAGCCCTTGGCCTTGGACAGTGCGCTCACAGCGACGGTGCCTCCTCGATCAGCGGGTGGCCCCACTTTTCCACGAAGGCGGCCTCGACGGCGGCACCGACCCTGTAGAGCCGGTCGTCCTTCATGGCGGGGGCGATGATCTGCAGTCCCACCGGCAGGTTGTCCTCGGGCGCGAGACCGCAGGGCAGCGACATGGCCGCGTTGCCGGCCAGGTTGGTGGGGATGGTGCACAGGTCGGCGAGGTACATCGCCATCGGGTCGTCGGCGCGCTCGCCGATCGGGAAGGCGGTGGTCGGGGTCGTCGGGGAGACGATCACGTCGACCTGCTCGAAGGCCCGCTCGAACTCCTGCTTGATGAGGGTGCGGACCTTCTGGGCGCTGCCGTAGTACGCGTCGTAGTAGCCGGAGCTGAGCGCGTACGTGCCGAGCATGATGCGGCGCTTGACCTCGTCGCCGAAGCCGGCCTCGCGGGTCAGCGAGGTGACCTCCTCGGCGGAGCGCGTGCCGTCGTCGCCGGTCCGCAGGCCGTAGCGCAGGCCGTCGAAGCGGGCGAGGTTGGAGGAGCACTCGGAGGGCGCGATCAGGTAGTACGCGGAGAGCGCGAGGTCGAAGGACGGGCAGTCCAGCTCGACGATCTCGGCTCCCAGCCCCTTCAGCAGCTCGACGGACTCGTCGAACCGCTGGACGACGCCGGCCTGGTAGCCCTCGCCGCGGAACTGCTTGACGACGCCGACGCGCAGGCCGGCGACGCTGCCGTTGCGGGCGGCCTCGACGACCGGCGGGACCGGGGCGTCGATGGAGGTGGAGTCCATCGGGTCGTGCCCGGCGATCACCTCGTGCAGCAGGGCCGCGTCCAGGACCGTGCGGGCGCAGGGGCCGCCCTGGTCGAGGGAGCTGGAGAAGGCGACCATGCCGTACCGGGAGACGGAGCCGTAGGTCGGCTTGACGCCGACGGTGCCGGTGACGGCGGCCGGCTGGCGGATGGACCCGCCGGTGTCGGTGCCGATGGCGAGCGGCGCCTGGAAGGAGGCGAGCGCGGCGGACGAACCGCCACCGGAGCCTCCCGGGATCCTGGTGAGGTCCCACGGGTTGCCGGTCGGTCCGTAGGCGCTGTTCTCGGTGCTGGACCCCATGGCGAACTCGTCCATGTTGGTCTTGCCGAGGATGACGACGTCGGCGGCCTTGAGCCGCTTGGTGAGCGTCGCGTCGTACGGCGGGATCCAGCCCTCGAGGATCTTGGAACCGACGGTGGTCGGGATCCCCTCGGTGGTGAAGATGTCCTTGAGCGCGAGCGGGACGCCGGCCAGCGGGCCGAGCTTCTCGCCGCGGGCCCGCTTCTCGTCGACGGCGCGCGCCTGGGCGAGGGCGCCCTCGCGGTCGACGTACAGGAAGGCGTGGACCTTCTCGTCGACGGCCTCGATCCGGGCCAGGTGCGCCTCGGTGACCTCCACGGCCGTGAACTCGCCGGAGGCGATCTTCTCGGCGGTCTCGGCGGCGGTGAGCCTGATGATGTGATCGCTCATGGCGGGTTACTCCTCCCCCAGGATCTGCGGCACCTTGAAACGCTGCTGCTCCTGGGCCGGGGCGCCGGAGAGCGCCTGCTCGGGGGTGAGCGAGGGACGGACCTCGTCCGTGCGCATGACGTTGGTCAGCGGGAGCGGGTGCGAGGTCGGCGGTACGTCTTGGTCGGCGACCTCGCTGACGCGGGCGACCGCGCCGATGATGTCGTCCAGCTGGCCCGCGAAGTGGTCGAGCTCTTCGGGCTTCAGCTCCAGACGCGCCAGCCGGGCGAGGTGGGCGACCTCCTCGCGCGTGATGCCAGGCATGCAGCGATCCTCTGGGGTGAGTGTGTGGTTGGAACAAATCGGCTTGGGCAAGTCGGTTTGGCCCAATCCTATGGGGCCGGGCCCCCTGGCCGTTAAACGGTTCCCGCGGGGCCGCTCCCCGGTGTCGCGCGCCCCGGGGACCCGCCCGGACCGCGGGGAGCGGGCCGGCGCCGGCCGGGGCGCCGACCGCGCCGGCGCAGCGGACGCCGTGGGCCACGGCCCTCTCGCCCCGTGGCGCAGTACGACGAGCGTGTCGCCGAGCGGTGCGAGGGCCGCGCACGGCGGGAACCACGCCTCGGCGCGGGCGGCCCGTACGGGACGGCGTACCCGCCGGCCGCGGGGCGGTCAGGTCACTCGTCGGCCGCCGCGGCGGGCAGTGCCGCGGCGGCCCGCACCCAGCCCCGGGAGCCGCGGGCCAGCAGCCAGGCCGTCATCTCCTCGGGCGGCATCGCCGCGGCGACCAGCCAGCCCTGGACCGCGTCGCAGCGCAGGTCGCGCAGCCGCTCCCACGTCTCGTCGTCCTCCACGCCCTCGGCGACGACGAGCAGCCCCAGCGAATGCGCCAGGTCGATGGTGCAGCGCACGATCTCCGCGTCCTCGGTGTCCACGGCCAGCCGGGCCACGAACGACCGGTCGATCTTCAGCTCGCTGACCGGCAGCCGCCGCAGGTGCACCAGCGACGAGTACCCCGTCCCGAAGTCGTCCAGCGACATCTTCACCCCGTGGCCGGTCAGCGCGTTCAGCGTGTCGGCGGCCCGCTGCGGGTCCTCGAGCAGCACGTGCTCGGTGATCTCCAGCTGCAGCGCCCCCGCCGGCACCCCGTGCCGGGCCAGCCGCGCCGCCACGGAGCCCGCGAAGCCGGGCGTGTGGACGTCGCGCGGCGACACGTTGACGGCGACCGGCACGAACAGCCCCTGGGCGCGCCACCGCGCGACCTGCTCCAGCGCGGTCTCCAGCACGTACTCGGTGAGGTGCGGCATCAGCCCGGACGACTCGGCGATCGCTATGAACTCGTCCGGCGGCACCCTCCCCCGCTCCGGGTGCACCCACCGCACCAGCGCCTCCAGCCCCGCGACCTGCCCGTCGAAGCGGACCTTGGGCTGGTAGTGCAGCTCGACCTCACGGGCGTCCAGCGCCCGCCGCAGGTCACCCAGCAGCCCCAGCCGGTCGGGGGTGTTGGAGTCCCGCTTGGACTCGTACGCCTCGACCCCCGTACGGTCCCGCTTGGCCTGGTACATCGCCACGTCCGCCCGCCGCAGCAGCCCCTCCGCGTCCTCGGCGTGGTCGGGGAAGACGGCGACCCCCGCACTCGCCTCCAGGACGAGGGTGAGCCCGTCGAGGTCGAGCGGGGAGCCGAGGGCGGCGACGAGACCGCGGGCGATCCGGGTCGCGGACGTCGTGGAGTCGGTGACGGGCAGTAAGACGGCGAACTCGTCACCGCCGAGTCGCGCGGCCTCCGCCCCGCGCGGCAGAGCCGCTCTCAGCCGGTCGGCCGTCTGCAGCAGCAGCCGGTCGCCGGCGAGGTGGCCGAGGGTGTCGTTGACCGACCGGAACCGGTCCAGGTCGATCAGCACGAGCGCCGCGCGGGCACCGATCCGCTCCGCGTCGTCCAGCGCGGTCCAGATGCGCTCCAGCAGCCACTGCCGGTTGGGCAGTCCGGTCAGCGGATCGCGCAGCTGCTCCTCGGCCCGCGCGCGGGCTATCCACAGGGTGGAGTCCAGGGCGATCAGCGGAATGGAGAAGAGCGGCAGCAGCACCGGCTCGGCGACGGCGACCACGCACACCAGGGGCGCTATGCCGAGCAGGGCGACCGCGACGAGTCCCTGGCGGACCAGGGCGGTGCGGGCCACGGTGGGCAGTCCGGCGCGCGGGGTGTGCAGGTACCACAGCAGGCCGCGGGTGACCGCGAGGTAGACCGCGGCGACCAGCACCACCCCCGGGGCGGTGTAGGGCGTCCAGGTGTCCGGGGTCGACGGCGACTCGACGGACGGCACGGAGCCGAACGCGGCCAGCACCAGCGCCCCGGCGCCGATGCCGAGCAGATCGACCGCGCCGTGCAGCACGCCCTGCCGCCAGCGGCCCCGCCGGGCCACGCCGACCAGCACGACGACGGTCAGGCTGACCATCCCGGCCGGGAGCCAGCCGTAGAGCAGCAGCACGGCGAGGGTGAGGGCGGCGCCGGACCCCGTGCCGCCCCACCAGCGGGAGCGGCCCAGCATCACCAGGTGGCCGACGACGATTCCGGTCAGCACGGCCAGGGACCAGCCGACGGTGCCGGACGGGAAGAGCGCGCGTCCCGCGGTGAAGGCCCGCAGGACACCGGCGCCGAGCACGAAAGCGGCCGCGGCGACGACCGCCGTGGGCAACGCGGGCCAGGACGGGTGCCGTTCGGCGTCCGCCTCGGACAGCCCGGGGCCGCGCGCGTCCGCAGCGCGCGCACCGGCGCGCCCCGTCGCGCCCGGCCGCCCCGCGGGCCGCCCGCCCTCACGTCCGCGCCGTCCTGCGACCGCCATGCGGCGCGGGCGCGGCCGTGAGCCCGGGGCGGCGCTCTCGGTCGGTTCCATTCCCGTCCCTCTCCCAGCCGGCGGTGCCCACGCCACGCGGCCCGATGCCCGACGACTCTCAGCGGCTCCGCGGTGGAAAGCCCTTACCCCGGACCCCTGACGAGTACGGGGTTGCCCCGACCGCAGCTGGGCACGGCAGGCGCACCTCCCCACAGTAGGCCGCGGAAGACCCGTACGGGCACCGGTCGTCGACGGTTGCCCGAATGCGCCCCGGCCACCCGTATGCATCTGGTATGCGCCGATCGGGCGGTCTTCAACCGCTATTCCTCGGCCGAAAGAGCGACCTCCGCCGCGGCCTCCGGGCCTTGTTCGAGCAGGACGCCGAAGCCGTCCTCGTCCAGAACCGGAACCTTGAGCTGCATCGCCTTGTCGTATTTCGTCCCCGGGTTGTCACCCACCACGACGAACGACGTCTTCTTGGAGACGGATCCGGTCACCTTCGCCCCCCGGGCCTGCAGCGCCTCCTTCGCGCCGTCCCGGGTGTGGTTCTCCAGCGTTCCGGTCACCACCACGGTGAGCCCTTCCAGCGGGCGGGGCCCCTCGTCCTCCCCGGACCCCTCGTCCTCCATGCGGACACCGGCCGCCTTCCACTTGCGGATGATCTCCCGGTGCCAGTCCTCGGCGAACCACTCCTTCACGGAGGCGGCGATGATGCCGCCGACCCCCGCGGTCTCCGCCAGCTCCTTCTCGGTGGCCTGCTCGATGCGGTCGACGGAGCGGAACTCGCGGGCCAGTGCCTCCGCCGCCACCGGACCGACGTGACGGATCGACAGGCCGGTCAGCACGCGCGCCAGCGGACGCTCCTTGGCCGCCGCGATGTTCGCCAGCATCGCGACCGCGTTCTTCCTCGGCTCGCCCTCCTGATTGGCGAAGACGGTGGCGATCTTCTCCTCGCCGGTCTTCGGGTCCCGCTTGGGAAGCCCGCTGTCCTGGTCGAGGACGTACGCCTTGATGGGCAGCAACCGGTCGATGGTGAGGTCGAACAGGTCCCCCTCGTCCTTCAGCGGCGGCTCCCCCGGCTCCAGCGGCCGGGTCAGCGCCGCCGCGGCGACGTAGCCGAAGTGCTCGATGTCCAGCGCCTTGCGCCCGGCGAGGTAGAACAGCCGCTCCCGCAACTGGGCGGGGCAGGTGCGGGCGTTGGGGCAGCGCAGGTCGACGTCGCCCTCCTTCATCGCCTTCAGCGGCGTCCCGCACTCCGGGCACTCGGCCGGCATCACGAACTCCCGCTCGCTGCCGTCCCGCAGGTCGGCGACCGGGCCGAGGATCTCGGGGATCACGTCACCGGCCTTGCGCAGCACCACCGTGTCGCCGATGAGGACGCCCTTGGCCTTGACCACGTCCTGGTTGTGGAGCGTGGCGAACTCCACCTCGGAGCCGGCCACGTGGACCGGTTCGACCTGGGCGTACGGCGTGACCCTGCCCGTACGGCCCACGCCCACCCGGATGTCGATCAGCTTGGTGTTGACCTCCTCGGGCGCGTACTTGTACGCGATGGCCCAGCGCGGGGCGCGCGAGGTGGTGCCGAGGCGGCCCTGGAGCGGGATCTCGTCGAGCTTGACGACGACGCCGTCGATCTCGTGCGCCACGGAGTGCCGGTTCTCGCCGTAGTGCGCGATGAACTCCCGCACGCCCGCGAGGTCGTCGACCACCCTGTTGTGCTCGGAGGTGGGCAGGCCCCACTTCTTCAGCAGGTCGTAGCCCTGGGACAGGCGGGTCATGCCCCGGTAGCCCTCCAGGACGCCGATGCCGTGGACGACCATGTGCAGCGGGCGGGTGGCGGTGACCCGGGGGTCCTTCTGGCGCAGCGAACCGGCCGCCGCGTTGCGCGGGTTGGCGAACGGTTTGTCGCCGGCCGCGTTCAGCCGCGCGTTGAGCTCCTGGAACTTCTCCATCGGGAAGTAGACCTCGCCGCGGATCTCCACCAGGTCGGGGACCTCGTCGCCCTTCAGCCGGTCCGGGATCTCGGCGATGGTGCGCACGTTGGGCGTGATGTCCTCGCCGGTGCGGCCGTCGCCGCGGGTCGCCGCGCGGACGAGCCGGCCCTTCTCGTAGGTGAGGTTGACGGCGAGGCCGTCGACCTTCAGCTCGCACAGGAAGTGGAACGTCTGCTCGCCCAGCTCCTTGCGGATGCGCTCGGCCCAGGCGGCGAGGTCGTCGTCGTTGAACGTGTTGTCGAGGGAGAGCATGCGCGAGACGTGCCGCACGGAGGTGAACTCCGTCTCGTACGCCCCGGCGACCTTCTGGGTGGGCGAATCCGGGGTGCGCAGCCCCGGGTGCTCCTCCTCCAGCGCCTCCAGCTCGCGCAGCAGCCGGTCGAAGTCGGCGTCGCTGATGACGGGGGCGTCGTTCACGTAGTACCGGAAGCGGTGCTCCTCGATCTGCTCAGCGAGCCTGGCGTGCTTCTCCCGCGCCTCGGCGGGCACGCTCGTCGTCTCCGCTTGCTTGTCGCCGGCCACCGTGTGTCCTCCCGTTACTCTGGGTTGTCCGCGAGTGATCTCGCCGCCCGGACGCAGTGGGCGAGGGCCCTGCGCGCGTACTGAGGAGAAGCCCCCTCGAGTCCGCACGCCGGAGTGAGCGTGACCGCCTCCGGGAGGAGTCCCGGCCGCAATCCCAGCCTGCGCCAGAGCGTCCTGACCCCCATGACGCTACCGCCCGGGTCCGACAACGCCGCGTCCGTGCCCGGGACGACACCGGCGAACAGCCGGGTCCCGCTCTCCACGGCTTCCCCGATCGCCTCGTCGTCACGCTCGGTGAGGAGGGAGAAGTCGAAGGAGACCGCCGCCACGCCCGCCCGGCGCAGCAGGGCGAACGGGACGTCCGGTGCGCACGAGTGGACCACGACGGGCCCGTCGTCGTGCGCCCCGACGACGTCCCGCAGCGTGGCCTCCACGATCTGCCGGTCCACCGCGCGGTGGGTGCGGTAGCCGCTGGCGGTCCGCACCTGTCCGCGCAGTACGGCGGTGAGGGAGGGCTCGTCGAGCTGCAGGACGAGTCGGGCGCCGGGGACGCGCCGCCGGACCTCGGCGAGGTGGAGGCGCAGTCCCTCGGCGAGGGAGGCGGCGAGGTCGCGGCAGGCGCCGGGGTCGGAGAGGGCGGCCTCGCCGTTGCGCAGCTCCAGGGCGGCGGCGAGCGTCCACGGGCCGACCGCCTGGACCTTCAGCGGCCCGCGGTACTCCTGGGTGAACTCCTCCAGCGCGTCGAGGTCCTCGCCGAGCCAGGAGCGGGCGCGCCTGGTGTCGCGGCCCGGGCGGTCGCCGAGGCGCCAGCCGCTGGGCTCGACGCGGGCGTACAGCTCGACGAGCAGGCCGGCGGTGCGGCCGATCATGTCCGCGCCGGGGCCGCGGGCGGGGAGCTCGGGGAGGTGCGGGAAGGACTCGAAGCTGCCGGTGACGGCCTTGGCCGCCTCGCGGGCGTCGCCGCCCGGCATGGAGCCGATGCCGGTGGCGGGGCCGAAGCGAAGGTTGTCGTTCACGGGTGAAGCGTACGCAGGGGTGGGGCCGGAGGTGGTCCGCCCCCGCCGCCCCTTCCCGTCCCCCGGGGGCGCTGCCCCCGGGCCCCCCGCTCCTCGAACGCCGGAGGGGCCGAAGGGTGCCGGAGGTGCTGGACGGTGCCGGACGGGCGGGAGGGCGCGGACGGGGGGAAGGTGCGGACGGAGCGACTACCGTCCCGGTCGGACCGTCAGGTCGTTGATCTCCGCGTCGGCCGGCAGGTCCAGGGCCGTCACGATCGTCGTGGCGACCGACTCGGGGTCGATCCACCTGGCCGGGTCGTACTCCTTGCCCTCCTGCTGGTGGACCTTGGCCTGCATCGGGCTGGCCGTGCGGCCGGGGTAGACCGAGGTGACGCGCACCCCGCCCGCGTGCTCCTCGTGGCGCAGGGAGTCGGCGAGGGCCTTGAGACCGTGCTTGGAGGCGGCGTAGGCGGACCAGTCGGCGTGGGCGCTCAGGCCGGCGCCGGAGTTGACGAAGATCACATGGCCCCGGCTCGCGCGGAGCTGGGGCAGGAAGTGGCGGGTCAGCTCGGCGGGGGCGATCAGGTTGACGTTGAGCTGGTGCCGCCAGGTCTTCGGGGTCAGCTCGCCGACCGGGCCGAGGTCGACCACGCCGGCGATGTGCAGGAGGGAGTCCACCCGGTCCGGGAGCGACTGGTGGGAGAAGGCCCAGGAGAGCTTGTCCGGGTCCGCCAGGTCGCCGACGAGGGTGCGGGCGCCGGGGAAGGCGGCCGCCAGTTCCTTGGCCCGGCCCGCGTCGCGCGCGTGCAGGACGAGTTCGTCCCCGCGCGCGTGCAGACGGCGGGCGACGGCCGCGCCGATGCCGGAGCCCGCTCCGGTGATCACATGTGTAGCCATGCCCGCCATGCTCGCATCACCGGGCGCTCACTCCACGCCCAGGCTCTCCTCCAGGTAGGCCAGCGCGCCCACCGGCTCCTCGGCGAAGAACACCAGGTCGGTCAGCGGGCGGGGCAGGAAGCCCTCGTCCTCCATGCGGCGGAACTGCTCCTTGAGGCCGTCGTAGAAGCCCGCGGTGTTGAGCAGGACCACCGGCTTCTCGGTGTGCCCGTGCTTCTTCAGCTCCAGGATCTCGGTCGCCTCGTCGAGGGTGCCGGTGCCGCCGACCATGATGACGACCGCGTCGGCCTTCTCCAGCAGCAGCCGCTTGCGCTCGGCGAGGTCGCCCGCGATCACCATCTCGTCGACGCCGTCGCGTGCCTTCGCCGCGAGGAACTCCACGGAGACGCCGCAGAGCCGGCCGCCCGCCTCCTGCGCACCGTCGGCGACCACCTTCATCAGGCCGGTGTCCGAACCGCCCCACACGAGCGTGTGACCGCCCTTGCCGAGCAGGCGCCCGAACTCCCGGGCGGGGCGTGTGTAGCGTTCGTCGAGGTCGGCGGCGGAGAGGAAGACACAGATGTTCACGGCCCCACAGTACGGGCCCCCGCCGGGAAGAAGTCCGCTCCGGGGTGCGCTGTACCCGGGGAACCGGCCACCCGAGGAGGGACGATCGTGACCATGGGCCACCGCATCACCATCGAGGACTGCGACCGGCACGTGCGCGTGGTGCGCGACGGGCAGGTGCTGGCGGAGAGCGACCGGGCGCTGGTGCTGCACGAGACGGGCTGCCCGGACCGGTACTACATCCCGCCGGCGGACGTACGGCTCGACCTGCTGACGCCCTCCCGGACGCACACCCGCTGTCCCTTCAAGGGCACCGCGTCCTACTGGTCGCTGCCGGACGCGGCGGATCTGGCCTGGGCGTACCCGGAGCCGAAGCCGGAGGTCGCGCGGATCAAGGACCACCTCTGCTTCTACGAGGCGGAAGCCGGCTGATCGCGTAGAAGGGTCGTGATCGGCGGACGCGCCGCCCGCCTCACCGATGATCGCCGCCTCGTGCGGCAGTCTGGTGTGACATGGACAAGAACATCTCTTCGCGTGACGGCACCGTGCTGGCGTACGAGAGCGCCGGGCGGGGTGCCACGATCGTTCTGGTCAGCGGCGCGATGTCGACGGGCGCCACGGTGGCGCCGCTGGCGGCGCCCCTCGCGGAGCGGTTCCGGGTGGTCGTGTACGACCGCCGGGGCCGGGGCGGGAGCGGGGACACGGCGCCGTACGCGGTGGAGCGCGAGGTCGAGGACCTGGCGGCGCTGATCGAGGCGGTGGGGGGCCGGGCCGCGCTGTACGGCGTCTCCTCGGGCGGCGCGCTGGCGCTCAGGGCGGCGGCGAGCGGACTGCCGGTGCGCCACGTCGCCGTGTACGAGACGCCGTACGCGATGTCCGAGGAGGACCTCGGGGAACGCGCGCGCTACACCGAGCGGCTGACGGCGGCGCTCGCCGAGGGGCGGCGCGGGGACGCGGTGGAGCTCTTCCTGCGGCTGACCGGGCTGGGTGAGGAGATCATCCGGGGCGCGCGGCAGTCGCCGATGTGGGCCGGGATGGAGTCGATCGCGCCGAGCCTCGCGTACGACGACGCCGTGATGGGCGACGGGAGCGTCCCGCGCGAACTGCTGGCGTCGATCCGGGTGCCGGTGCTGTCGATCGCGGGCGACGCGAGCCCGGCGTGGATGCGCGAGGCCGCGCGGGCGATCGCGGAGTCGGTCCCCCGGGGCACGTACCGCACCCTGGAGGGCCAGACCCACATGGTCGAACCGGACGTCCTGGCCCCGGTCCTGGCGGAGTTCTTCACGCGGTGAGCGTCCTGCCGGGATCCTGGGGGGAGCGCCTCAGGCCACGCCGGCCGTCGCCCGCACGGTGGACGCGATCGTCGCCGAACCGACCACGCGGGTGCCGTCGTACAGGACGACGGCCTGGCCGGGGGCGACGCCGCGGACCGGCTCGGTGAAGCGCACCCGGAGTTCCCCGTCGACGAGTTCCGCCGTCACCTCGGTCTCGCCGCCGTGGGCGCGCAGCTGGGCCGTGTAGGTGCCGGGGCCGGTGGGGGCGGCGCCGCACCAGCGGGGCTTGACCGCGGTGAGGGCGGTGACGTCGAGGGCCGCCGCGGGGCCGACGGTGACGGTGTTGGTCACCGGGGAGATGTCGAGGACGTAGCGGGGCTTGCCGTCGGGGGCGGGGGTGCCGATCCGCAGGCCCTTGCGCTGGCCGATGGTGAAGCCGTACGCGCCCTCGTGGCTGCCGACCTTGGTGCCGGTCTCGTCGACGATGTCGCCCTCGGCCCTGCCGAGGCGGCCGGCGAGGAAGCCCCGGGTGTCGCCGTCGGCGATGAAGCAGATGTCGTGCGAGTCGGGCTTCTTGGCGACGGCCAGTCCCCTGCGCTCGGCCTCCGCGCGGATCTCCTCCTTGGTGGTGACCGTGTCGCCGAGGGGGAACATGGCGTGGGCGAGCTGGCGGTCGTCGAGCACGCCGAGGACGTAGCTCTGGTCCTTGGCCATGTCGGAGGCGCGGTGCAGTTCGCGGGTGCCGTCCTCGCGCAGGATCACCTGGGCGTAGTGGCCGGTGCAGACCGCGTCGAAGCCGAGCGCCAGCGCCTTGTCCAGCAGGGCGGCGAACTTGATCTTCTCGTTGCAGCGCAGGCACGGGTTGGGGGTGCGGCCGGCCTCGTACTCGGCGACGAAGTCCTCGACGACGTCCTCGCGGAAGCGGTCGGCGAGGTCCCACACGTAGAAGGGGATGCCGATGACGTCGGCGGCGCGGCGGGCGTCGCGCGAGTCCTCGATGGTGCAGCAGCCCCGCGCGCCGGTACGGAACGACTGCGGGTTCGCGGAGAGCGCGAGGTGGACTCCGGTCACGTCGTGGCCCGCTTCGGCCGCGCGGGCGGCGGCGACGGCGGAGTCGACTCCGCCGGACATGGCGGCCAGGACGCGGAGGGGGCGGGAGCGCTGCGGGGTGTCAGTCATAACCCCTCCAGGGTACGGGGGGACGGGAACCACGGCCGCCGGGTATCCGTTGACGATCACATGGGGGCGCGAAAAGCATCAGCTGACGGGGACCGGCGCATCGGGCGGCGGGCCCTGATCGTGGGCGGGGCGGCGGCAGCGGCGGGCACGGCGGCGCTGGCGCGGGACGAGCTGGCCCGGCTGTGGTGGCGCGTGCCCGGGATCGAGAAACCGCGTGAACAGGGCGTCGTCGACTACGCGGGCGCCCGCTGGGTGGCGGCCTCGGACGCCAACTGGCGGCGCGCGGACCGGCCGGACGACTTCGGCGTCGACATGGTGGTCGTCCACGTCACCCAGGGCAGCTTCGACAGTGCGGTGCGGGCGTTCCAGGACCCGGAGCACAAGGCCGCCTCGCACTACATCGTGGGCCGGGACGGCCGTGTCGCCCAGATGATCCGCGAACTGGACGTGGCGTACCACGCGGGCAACCGCGACTACAACGAGCGCAGCGTCGGCATCGAGCACGAGGGGTTCGTGGACCGCCCCGAGGACTTCACGGACGAGATGTACGAGGCCTCGGCCCGCCTCACGGCCCGCATATGCGCCCGCTACGACATACCCGTCGACCGCGACCACGTCATCGGTCACGTCGAGGTCCCGGGCACCGACCACACCGACCCGGGCCCGCACTGGGACTGGGACCGCTACATGAAGCTGGTGCGCCGGGCCCGCACGGAGCAGTCCCGGACCGGCCCTTCGGGCTCTCCGTCGGCCACGGCGGGCTAGGTGTATCGCCTCGTGAGGCCGGCGACGGACCGGGGTTTGTCGTGAAAGTGCTGGTCACAGCCATTCGTTGAGGGCTGCGACCAGCACGGGCCGCTTCGTGGCGGACGGCGGGTTCGTCATACCGAGTGGCCACGGCCCGGTGGCGCTCGAGCCGGTCTGCGGGGAGTCGCCCCGCAGACCGGCCGTGATCACGACGGACAAGGGTTCCCGACCCTGCTCGACCGCGCAGTGGACCCTGCCGGCCAGTCCGCCGCGGGAGCGCCCGAGACCGTGGTCACCCGGCCCGACGAAGCTCCCGCCGGACGGCTCCTTCCGGAAGTCCCCCCTTTTTCGCCGCTCCGGCGGCGTGCCCGTGGGCCCGGCAGACGGTGGAGCCGACGTCGGCCTCCCAGGCGATCAGACCCTTCGCGTCCGCCCCGGCCCGGAGCCGAGTGAGGATCCTCGCCCAGGCACCGCCCCGCCGCCGGCGCCGAAACGGGTCACGGACCCGGCCCCACGACCCATGACGTCCGGGCACGTCCCACCACGGAGCACCGGCCCGGCTCGACGCCCCGGGGCAGCAACGCCTCAAGCCGGGCCCACCGGCCACCCGTCGGATCCCCACGTCCCACAGGACGTGGGGATCCGACGAACAGGATCCACCCTCGCAACAGGCCCTAGTACCACATGTACAGGTGGTACTTGAACTTCCCGTCAGTGCCCAGGCCGGGCTCGCACGTCGCCCACCAGGAGGGGTTCAGGCTCATCCAGTAGCTCCCCCGAGCCTGGCACTCCGCCCGGGTCCAGTGGCTGCTGTAGAAGTGCTTGCTCGCCTGGGCACTCTGCGTGTGCGCGGTGCCCTCGGTGCCCGAGGAAGCCGTGGGAGCCGCCTGGGCGGGCGCCGACATGAGACCCAGTCCGACGGTGGTTCCGAGAGCGAGTCCTGCGATGGTCGCGCGGAAGCGCATCAGTATTCCCTCCTTCGGCGAGGTCTGAGCCCGGAAGGCCCAGCCCTCTGCTTTGTTCGACGTGTCAACCTTGCTCGTGCGACCTTGTGCGAACCTTGCAGGAAGCTGGAATCTTGCACCCGGAGCCACCTCGGGCAGTTCGCGCGAGGACCCGGCGTCTCCCCCGTGCTTCCGGCCACACCGGAACGGTTCATCGATCCCTTGGGCCAGAGACGTCGACAAGGCCGGGCAACACGGTGGTGATGGTCGACCGGGCGAGTTCCGGGCTGATCGTTCCACGGGCGGCCGCACGCCCGAGCGCGTCCGCGGCGCCCACGAATGCGATGGCTGCTTCCTCACCGGGGTCCGCAGCGCCGTCGGCGCTTCGTCTGGCTTGCCGACGGTCGTCCACGTAGCGGCGCTCGGTTCCTCGCGCCCGGGTGCCGTCCCGCCGCCGGCGCCGAAACAGGCCACGGACCCGACCTCACGGCCCGTGACGTTCGGGCACGTCCCGCCACGGAGCACCGGTCCGGGTCCGCCACCGTATGCCGTCCATCAGACTGTCGCCGCGTCCACACCTGCGGCCGGCCCGGCTCGACGCCCCGGGGCAGCAACGGCTCAAGCCGGGCCCACCGGCCACCCGTCGGATCCCCGCGTCCCACAGGACGTGATCACCGACGAACAGGATCCACCTCCGCAACAGGCCCTAGGGCCTCTCGTTTGGATCAGGTCGGCCGCGACCGACGGTGCGTCGTGGCCGACCCGAGCGGGGCTTGGTGCGTGCAGATGCAAGGCGGAG
>NZ_JBEORT010000032.1:0-62366 GCF_040302425.1 Streptomyces sp. NPDC126497 | reverse complement strand
TCCACTGACCAGTCCGGCTGAGACAGCAAGAGCATCGGACCGGACAGGACCTGGCACCCGACCAACAAGATCACGATCTACAACTGGAGTACTAGCAGGCTGCCCAGAGGCGTTGACCAGAAGGTGACATGCGCCCATCGTTGGACGGCCAGCGCACGAAGACTGATCTGTGACGAACGCGGCACTGTACTCGAGATCGTCACCATTGCACTGAAAGCAACGACGTCGCCGAGGCCGTGGCCAAGCTCAGATTCACGGGCTGCGACCGTGATAGCACCGCGTGATCAGATGACCCAGGCACGCCCATCGCCCCAGGGCATTCCGCAACTTTTGATAGTGGAGCTTACCGACAACGGCCATGGGAAGCCCTCCTTACGGGAGTTGGATCAGCGATTACGTGAGAACGCGATGCGGGGGTCGACCGGCCGGACTGCCACTGCGGGGACGACGGGTGCGGGGACCAGGGCCTTGCCCGGGAGGCCGACGTGGGCCGGGCTGGCGGCGAGCGCGGCGGCGCTGAGCAGAGATGTACGAGGGGGGACCTGGCCGCGCGCACGGGGCGTGGCCGGCGCGGCAGCAGGGCAGGGACGTGCTGCTACGTCCTGAGCGAGGCGGGGCTGCACTGCGACCCGTAGACCCGACCGGTGCAGGGCCAGCGTGGCGTCGGCCACCTTCCCCAGGGCTTCGCCGCGACCGGTGGTGGCGGGCAGTGTGTAGATGTCCAGGCCCGAGTCATGCCGCCAGCCGTGCTCCACCAGAGCCAGCCCGGTAAGGCCGGAGGCACGGTCGTCGATGGCAGCGACGATGCCGAGCTGTGGATGCTCGGCGATGGCGACGTCGGGCTCACCGAGCGGGCAGCGGTCGCGGACTGGTGCCGTGTCGGGTGTCAGCGCGGGGTCGAGTGCGGCGTCCACGTCAACCCGGTATCCGGCCTTGCGCAGCAGTTCGATCGCGCGGGTCGTACGGCCCTGCCCGTCACGGTTCTGGTTGGCCAGCGCGTACAGAGTGGGCTGGTCTGGGACGGGGTGGAAGTCGAACCCCTTCAGCATCCACGTGCTGGCTGCGAGGTTTTTAGGGTTCGCGGCGACGATGCCGTAGACGGGGTGGTGGCCGAAGGCCAGATCGGGCATCGCGTCGTAGTGGTTGGGCACGGCAGATCCATCCGGGGTGAGCGCGGTCGGAGGTGTGGGCGGCGAGGGGCGAATCGCTTCTGCCGGTGCGGTACACGAAGGACTCCAAGGCGGTGGGTGGTCAGCGACCGGGGACGGACGAGGGACGTGCGGGCGGCAGCGCGGCGCGCGGACGACTCCGACGGCGGATCGACCGGGAGCGCGTACTGCCCCGCCGACGGCGAAGGGGCGAGAGTGGCGCTCACCCGGGACGAGGCAGGGGGCAGCGGATCCGATGCCGGAGGGACAGGAGGCGAAGTGGGCGGGACGTCACGGGCGCCGGGAGCGGACCGGGTGAGGGCCACGCGCGCCCGTTCGGCCTGTGAAGGCCGTTCGGCGTCCGCCCGGTCGGCCAGGTACTCGCCGGCCCGGACGAGCGCCGGGCCCTGGTAGGACAGCTCGTGCGCGTAGTGCCAACCCTCGGTGTTGCGGTGCTCCTCCGCGCGCTCCTGGTAGAGCTGGAGCGAGCCCGGTTGCGAGCCGTCTATGAGCGCCATGATCTGGTCCCACTCGCGTCGAAGCTGACTTGCTCGGTCCAGGGTGGTGTCGATCCCGCACAGCCGACGCAGGTCGTCGCTGATCGGCCCTTCGACGTAGTCGGGGCTGTCGGCGGTGGCGCTGACCCCGGCCAGCACCTCGGGTCCGTGGTCGAGGAACACCTCGGCGTGCTTCCACGCCTCGGCGTCGCGCCTGACCTTGCCGTCCGCGTAAGCGTCCTCGTCGAGGGGCCAGCCGTCCGCGTCGCAGAGGGAGTCCGAGACCGCGTCCCAGGCGTCGGACGCCTGGTTGATGCCGGCGGCGGCCGAGGCCAGTGCCGGGAGGTGCCGCCGCCACGCCAGGGGGTCGGTGGCCACCGGTGGCTGGTTCTTGCTGGAGGCGGGAGAAGTGGAGGAATCGGACATGATCGATCCCTGTGCCTGTGCCGGTTGTCTGGTGGGCTATGCCATGCGGGCGTCGGTGTCGAACAGCTCGCGCTCGGCCGGGTGCAGGATGTGCTGCGTGATGAAGGAGCGGCCGGCGACCTTCCACAGGCCCCGGCCCTTGCTCAGGGCGGACACCGCCTGGGTCTCGACGCCGGTCAGGCCGAGCAGGGACGCAGCGGCGGCGAGCTGGTCCGGCTCCTGGCGGTAGATGATGCGGGTGGAGCAGTCAGCCAGGAGGCCCTCGGCAAGCACCCGACCGCGCGAGCCGGCGTCGCCCGCCGAGAGCAGGTCCGACAGCCGGTGAATGACCATCAGGTTCGCGATGCCCAGACCCCGTGAGAGCTTCCACTGGCTCTGCATCCGCTCCAGCAGGCCGACGTGCCGCATCAACCGCCAGGCTTCGTCGTAGATCACCCAGCGCCGGCCGCCGTCGGGGTCGGCGAGGGCGGACTCCATCCACGCGCTCGCGCAGGTCATCGCGAGGACCAGCGCGGTGTCGTCGCTGCTTCCTCCGAGCCGGGAGAGGTCGATGGACAGCATCGGCGTGGTCGGGTCGAAGGCCACCGTCGACGGGGCGTCGAACATGCCGCTGAGGTCGCCGTGCACCAGGCGGCGCAGGGCGTGCGCGAGGTCCTGGGCGGCCGATCCGAGGTGTCCGGCCTGGTGACCGAGAGTGCGATCGAGGCGTTCGGGAGAGCCGAGGGCGTGCGCGATCTCGCCGAGCAGCGGCACCGTGCCACGGGCGGCGGCATCGGCGACGACCAGGTCCAGGGCGAGGTCCAGGGCGGTGTGCTCCATCGGCAGCAGATCGCGCTTCAGCACGGTGCGGGCGAGGCCGGCCAGGAGCAGGAGGCGGCGCTTGCGTACCTCCGTCGTCCAGTCGTCCTCGCTGACGGAGGCGGGCCGGGCGGGGGCGTCCAGTGGGTTCAACCTGCCCGGGAGCCCCGGGCCCAGAGCGATGCTGTAGCCGCCGAGGGCCTGTGCGACGCCGGTCCACTCGCCCTTGGGATCGCACGGGATGTAGATCCGGTAGCCATGGGCGATCGACCTGGTGGCGATGGACTTCGCCAGCGCCGACTTGCCCATGCCGATGATCCCGGCGAGGACGGCGTTCGGGTTCGTGAACCCCTCGATCCGGCCGCTGTTGTACAGCGAGAACGGGTCGAAGCAGAAGGCCGCCTCGGCGTGGACATCCCGGCCGATGAACACCCCCTCTGCCCCCAGGCCGCCCTCGGCCACGAAGGGGTAGGCCCCCGAGGCCGTGGCGGTGGTCATCCGGTGGGCGGGCAGGCCGAGCTTGCCACCCCGGGCGGAGGTCGGGCCGGGGCGACCGGCCGGCGGGTAGGTGGGCCGCAGTTCCGGGTCGAGGATCTGCTCGGCGCGATGCTTGGGCGGGGTTCCGGCGAGACGGGCCTGGCGACGGGCCTCGGCGAACCCGGCTCGGGCGGCCCTCTGCTCGGCGCGCGATGTCTTGCGGGGCACGAACAGGGGGGAGGCGCTGGCACGGATGCGGGACATGGACGTTTCTCCAGACGGGGCGGCGGGTCAGCGGTGGACGAGGCCGGTGAACGGCGCATGCAGGTCGGCCGGGGTGGTGCGGCGTCGCACCAGGTGCGCGGCGCGCTGATGGCGCTGGCAGACGGTCAGCTCCGGCGCCCCTTCGGGCAGACCGGCCGGACACGCCTCGGGTTCGGGTACCTCGCCTGAGTCCGGCCGGGGCGCCGCGTGGTAGGCGGCGTGGAGGTGCTCGGTGGCCTGCCAGATGCGAGTGCGGGCGGTGCGGAGCCGGTCGCCCTCGGTCGCGACGAGCTGCCCGGTGCGACCGGCGTGGGCGTCGAGCAGTCCGTACAGCGAGACGAGAAGAGCGTGCAGGGCGTCCAGCTCGGAGCGGGTGGTGACCAGCGGGCCGCCCGGGACGTTGAGCGCACGGTGGAAGTCGAGCGCCGCTGTGGCGAACGGCACGAAATCCTGCGCGGTCGGGCTGGCGGTACGGGGCATGAGGGTGCTCTTTCGAAGCGAAGGGGTGTCAGGCGGCGAGCGCGAGCGGCAGGGCGGCGGCGGTGAACGCTTCGGCCTGCTGCCAGGTCAGCGGCCGGAGGTCGAGCTGGGCACCGACGGCCGCGGTCTCCACCACGGCGCAGGCGGTGCGCAGTT
Organism: Streptomyces sp. NPDC126497; assembly: GCF_040302425.1. Taxonomy (NCBI): domain Bacteria; kingdom Bacillati; phylum Actinomycetota; class Actinomycetes; order Kitasatosporales; family Streptomycetaceae; genus Streptomyces; species Streptomyces sp. NPDC126497. The sequence goes on along the minus strand of NZ_JBEORT010000032.1, from coordinate 58,120 downwards.
CGTCCTCGGAGTCGGCCGAGACGGTCAGCAGCCCGGTCAGGGCGACGTCGGCGTGACCCGCGATGAGCTGTCGCTCGCGTGCCTTGATGTCCTGGTACTCGATCGAGTCCGCCTCGGAGTCGACCTGGCCGCGCCGGGCCCGCTCGGCGGCGTCAGCAAGAACGCTGGACTTCCTCCGCCGGACGTCGCGCAGGGCGGCGTCCAGTTCCTTCGGCTCGTAGGAGAGCGACAGCGTGCGCCGGACCCCGCCGGTGAACAGCAGCTGGTGCAGGAACCCGGCCGACGCCTCGGTCCGGGGCCAGTTCTCCACCCAGTACGTGGCGTGGACGGCCGAGTCGGTCGCGATGTGGTCCGCCTTCTCGACGACCACGACGGGTCCTGCGGCGGCGGGGTCGGCCTCGGGTCGGCCGGCGGTGGACCACCGGTCCAGCGTCGCCAGTGCCCTGGGGTCGTAGGCGGTGCGTACCACGGCGGCGATCTCACGGACGGTGAGCCAACCGGTGGGGGTGAGTCCGGCGGTCCGCGCGGCCTGGTCGAAAGTGGAGGTGAGCTGCGCCAGGACGCCGAAAGCACCGGTGAGGCCGCCGCCGGCCTGGTTGATCAGCCGTCGTGCCGCCTTGGTGTCCAGGGACACCGCGACGTACGCCTCGTGCGGGGCGGCTGCAGGGCCCGCGCTCTGGATCAGTTCGTTGTAGATCGCGCCAGCCATGGGGGTGTCGGGTCGGCCGTGCTCTTCCCAGTAGCGGCGAAGCGCGTCGCCGGAGTCCGGGACGGTGCGCTCGATCACCTGGATGCGGGCGATCTGCCCGGTGCGGGCGAGCGTGGCCAGCGCGCGGCCCCAGCCGCCCACGTGGGCCTGCTGGGTGCCCGGGTCGAGCAGGGCGTAGGCGCGGGAGGAGACCTTGACCACCGCGGTCAGCGTGCCGGTGTGGGGGTTGTGGACCGCGCCGTAGCGGCCGTCGGGAGCGGTGACCACGCGCAGGCTGGCGGCAGTGCCGGGAAGGTGGAGCAGTCCTTCGCGGGCGGGTCGGCGGGAAGGCCGGGTGAGCCAGACGAGCTGGCCGCGCATCCGGCGCAGGGCGTAGCGGGTGACGATCGGAGCCCAGTCCGCCAGGGCACGGCCCCGGTGGCGGACGAAGACGAGGAGGGCGATGACGGCCCACAGCGGGATGAGCTGGAGTGCACCGACCACGCCGCGCGTGAGGACCACGACAAGAAGGAGAAGGCCGGTGAGGCCGGTGACGATCAACTGCGGGGCGGTCAGGCCGAGCAGAACGCCGCGCCTGCTGCGGTGGGGGAACTTCACGGTGGGCGCGGGGGACTGGTGCTTGCCGGACATGGTGTTTCCAGACGTGGGAGCGGGCGGATGACGAGGCGTGCGACGCTCTTCTGGAGGTCATGGCGAGAAATCTCCTGCTGGTCGGGTGAGGTGGGGGCGGACCGTGGAGTGCAGCCCGCCCCCGTGGATGGTGGGTCAGGATCCCGACGGCGGCTGGGTGGGGAAGACCCAGTTGGTCGGCGCGGGAGAACCGGCGGCCGACGGTCCGACGGGAGACGGCGGTGCGGCCGGGGCGCCGGAGGACGAAGACGCGGGCTCGACAGGTGGCATGGAGGTCATGCCGCCGCCCGGAGCCGCTGCGCCGGCGAGATGACCGGAACCACCCGCGGCGCCTTGGACGGTCCCCTCGGACCCTTCCGGCTCGTCCTCGCCGGGACGCGTGATCAGCGGCGGAATCCCCGGGCGCTGGATCAGGGCCCGGCCTTTGTCACCGGTGGAGTTCGGGTCTTCGCCGTACCGGAAGCGGGTCTGCGGCTTGGGTGGGCCGGCGTCGATGCCCTCCTTGCTGAGGTTGCCGCCGGAGGGGTTGATGCCGGAGACGACACCGTCGGTCCCTGCACCGGGGACCCAGTTCGGACCCTGCGGTGCGGGGGTGCCGGTGCCGGCCCGCAGCGCGAGGCTGCCCGCGGTCTTCGCCGCGCCGGTGGCGACCGCCATGCCGGCGACTCCGGTGCGGTGCATGTCGTCGTGGCCGCCGCCGTCGCTGGCCCAGTGGACGAACTTGTACGTCGCGTACGGGCAGAGCAGCACCAGGACCATCACGACGATGCCGGCCATCGCGTCGGACAGGGCTGCCATCCCGTCGCTGGCGTCGCTCTTGCCCATGGCGGAGACGCCGATGAGGAAGACGACGGTCATCAGGAGCTTGGAGACGATCAGGGTGCCGGTGGCCTCGATCCAGCCGCGCCGCCACCGCTTGGCGACCTCCCAGCCGCCCCCGGCCCCGGCGAACACGGCGAGTGCGACCATGATCAGGACGCCGACCTTGCGGGCGACCATCACGCCCCAGTAGAGGAAGGCGCCGATCGCGCACCCGAAGGCGACCAGTGCGGAGACGCCCCAGCCGAGGCCGTACATGGCTCCCATCTGGTCGACCTTGACCACGCGACGGATCGCGTCGTCGATCGAGGTGTTGGCCGCTTGGAACAGCCCGTCGGACAACGCGTCGACCACGGTGACGGCGACGGTGGTGAAGGCGATGGCGGAGAAGCTGAACAGGACGCCGGTCATGGTGCCGAACGCGGCCTTGACGAGGGCGCGTTCGTCACGACGCCAGGCCGCGGTCATGAGCTGGATGCAGAAGATGCCGACGGTCAGGGCGAGCCCGATGGGCAGCAGCAGCTCGTAGTTGTCCCGGAACCACCCGGCGTTGAGGTCGATGGCCGTCGTCTTGTTGACGGCCTTGGCGGCCAGGTCAGCCGCGCTGGCCGCCAGTTCACCCGCCGACTTCGCGATCCATGCCCCGAGGCCGTCGGTGACGGTGCCGGCGGGATTGGTGGCGAAGTCGACGGCGCCGCAGACCTTGTCCATCAGCGGGAAGTCGCAGACTCCCATGGCTCGTACCTCCTTACTGAGGCGGGGGTCAGGGCGCGACGGACGGCATGACGCCGACCAGGGCGCAGGGGTGGTCGGGCCGGCACTGGACCGCGAGGGTGGTGGACCGGCTCTCCGCGCCGCCCGCCGGCGAGCCCTTCCAGGCGATCGACTGCTTTCCGGAGACCGTGACGGCGTAGACGTACGCCTCGGTGATCGCCCCGGGATCGGCCTGGAGGGCCTGGGTGAAGGCGTGCGGGAAGTGCCCCTCGTTCACCTTGGCGGTGGCGAACTGGCCGTTCGCGGCCATCTTCTTCCACAGCACGGGCGAGGGGACGACCTTGTCGACGGAGGTCGGGTCGGCGTACTTCGACTCCTTGGTCAGCCAGCCGCGTAGCGCCTTCCGCAGCTCCGGCTGCGAGTAAGCGCGGGTGTCGTACGACCACAGCGCTGCGGCGGCTGCCTTCCCGTACTTGATCGGGTCCTGGGTCTTCGGCGGGACGGGAAGTGCATGGGATCGCGCGTGCGGGCCGACCGGCGCCGTGGGCGAGGACGATGCCGTCGGCGAACTCGGCGAACTCGGCGAACTCGGCGGTGGAGCGGGAGCATCGGAGGGGCTTCGGCCGTCGCGGGTGAGGTACGCGGTCAGGCCGGCGAGGGCGACGAGCACCGCCAAGACGGCGGTGCCGACCAGCGCCCGGCGGCGCACGCGGGATGCGCCGCCGGGGTGGGTGGAGTGCTGAGCCATCAGTGGACCTGCGTCCCGAGCGTCGAGAAGAACGCCACCACGCCGTTGGCCGCGCCGAGCAGAAGGGCCGCGCCAGCACTCACCAGCACGCCCTTCTTCCCGTTCGCCTCGGCCTGGTGACCACCAGAGTGGTGGCCCCAGGCCCACACGCCCGCGCTGACGGCGAGGGCGCCGACCACGGCGATGAGTCCGAAGAGGTTGATCGAGCCCATCACCTGCTTGAGGACGTTGAGGCCCGGCAGACCACCCTCGTTCGGCTTGATCCCGGGATCGTAGGCGAGCTGTATGACCTGGTCAGCGAGATACAAGGGGAACTCCAGTTCGAATGAATGTACGCCGAAGCCCGAGCGGGCGAAGCAGTGCTGCGGGAGGAGAGGAGGGAAGGGAGGTGCCGGTCAGACGACTCGGCGGGCCGCGAGAATCCGCGTTTTCCAGGACGCGAGGGTCGTGATCCGCACCACGTCACCGGTGTGCGGGGCGTGGACGATCAAGCCATGCCCGATCGCCATCCCGACGTGCTCGGGCACGGCGGCCGTCCCTTCGGTGAAGAGGAGGTCGCCCGGCTCAAGGGCGTCGACCGAGACGGCCTTGCCGTCCTTGACCTGCGTGTACGTGGTCCGCGTCAGGGTCACCCCGGCGGCCTTGTACGCCTGCTGCATCAGGGACGAGCAGTCGCAGCGGCCCATCGGGTCGGTGCCGTGGGAGTCGGTGCAGCTCCCACCCCACTGGTACGGAGTGCCGAGCTGACCCAACGCCCACCGGATCGCCGTCTGAACCTCTCGCGGGGCAGTGGCGGGGATCTTGTACTCGTCCGGCAGCGCACCGGCAGGGATGGTGCCGAAGTCCGTCCCGTCCCCGTCCGCCGAACAGCGGCCCGTGGCACTGGGTGAAGGACTGCTTGCGTCGACCGAGCCGGACGGCGAAGGACCCGGCGACGGGTCGCCGGCCTTCTGCAGCAGGGGCTCGATCGCCTTCTGCAGGGCGGTGGCCAGCGGCTCCCACTTGGCGTACGCATCGGGGAAACCCGACTTCTGCACCGCCTGGGCGGCCTGAGTGACGGACAGGGACTGCCAGCCGGAGACCTTCTTGAGTCCCTCGTAGAACTTGGTGCTGGCGTGCACCGGGTCGAGGATCTCGTTCGCCGTTCCCCAACCCATCGACGGCCGCTGCTGAAACAATCCCAGAGAGTCGCGGTCGCCGTAGGTCAGATTCCGCAGGCCGCTCTCCTGCAGGGCGGTCGCCAGGGCCACGACCTGCCCCCGGGCGGGGATGTTCATCGCGACGCCCGTGGCCTGGATCGTCTTGGCGTTGGGCACCTGCTCGGCCGGGTCGTCCAGGCCCGGCACAGAGACCGAGCCCTTGTCGCCGCCGTCCAGGATGGCCTTCACCTGCTTGGCGACGGCGGCGGTGTCCACACCCTGTGCAGCGTCGGTCGAGCACGAGGCCGATGCGGTACCGGCGCCGATGGCGAGGATCGGGAGGGCCAGCAGCAGCGGGCCGGTCGCGCAGAGACCGATGAGGGTTCCGGTCGCCTTCTTCATCGCCGCCGCCGTTCACCGGGACGGCGGTGACGGCCAGGTGACAGCGCTGGGTCGGGGCGCGGGTGTATCAGGACATGCTGCATCACAGCGGCTCCTCGGTGTTCGTAGGAGGCGCGGTGCCGACTTCTAGTGCGAAGCCGCCGGCACCGCGCCGATGCGCATCCGCCTCTCGGGCGGGTCCGGGTCTGAGGTGGTGGTGGCTCCCGGACGCCGGTTTCAGGTCACGCGGCAGCCAGCCGCGCTCGTAATCTCAGGCAGTACACCGGGACCTCCGGAAGGCACTCGGGGATGCATGGTCAACGTGCCCCCGACGCTGCTCGATTGGACGAGAAGGCACGGATAAGCACAGGTCAAAATGGGTGGAGCGGGGCTCCTGCCCGGTGACACGGCGAGACAGTAGACCTGGATTCCGGCCGCACCAAACGACTGCCACCCCGGGGCCCGCAGCAGGAGGGCACCTCGTTAGGTGCGGCCGGAATCGGCCGTTAACCTCCGGTGCAACCCCGCCCGAGACGACCGCTGCCGAGCGCTGTCCGGAGCGGGCCCGGATCCGCCGTGCCCGAAGAGAGGTCCTCCCCATGAGCTACACGCTGCACCGGGGCGACGCCCTGACCGTCCTGAAGTCCCTCCCCGACGAGAGCGTCCACGCGGTGATCACCGATCCCCCGTACAACTCCGGTGGACGCACCAGTTCGGAACGCACCGGCCGCACCGCGCGAGCCAAGTACGTCACCAGCAACAGCGCCCACGACCTCGCCGACTTCCCCGGCGAGAACCGCGACCAGCGTTCCTACCGCTCCTGGCTGACCGAACTACTCACCGAGGCGTACCGGGCCTCGGCAGAGCACGCGGTCGCCATGGTCTTCACCGACTGGCGCCAGGAACCGACCACCTCCGACGCCCTGCAGATGGCGGGGTGGACCTGGAGCGGCACCATCCCTTGGATCAAGCCCTCCAGCCGGCCCCGCAAGGGCGGTCCGAAGCAGGACTCCGAATTCATCGTCTGGGGCGTCAAGGGATCCCTCGACAACACCCGCGACCTCTACCTGCCCGGCCACTACATCGCCTCCCAGCCCCGCAAGGGCCGGGTCCACATCACCCAGAAGCCGGTCGAGGTCATGCAACAGCTAGTCCAGGTCTGCCCCGAGGGCGGCACCGTGCTCGACCCGTTCACCGGCAGCGGCTCCACCGGGGTCGCGGCCCTGCGCGAGGGACGCCGCTTCGTGGGCGTCGAGCTGTCCGCGCACTACGCCGACGTCGCTGAGGAGCGGCTGCGCGCCGAGCTGACGAAGGACGACTTCGGACTGGCCGGACCGGAGGCATGAGCATGAGAGCGGAGAGCCTGGGGCCGGTGGCCCGCAGACGCCGAAGGGCGGCTGGTGCATCGAGTAGCCGATGCACCAGCCGCCCTCCCGTTGCGTCAAGCCGCTTCGAACGTCCGCCGGATGAGCGGCGCCGCCTTCTCCAGGTCGGCCGCCGAAACGAGGCGCACCTCCAGGTCTCCGGTTCCCAGATGCCCGATGCCGCGCATGTCCCGGGTGAAGCCCTCCTCCAGCTGAACCGTGTCCGGGTCGAGTCTGAGGTACATCAGGATCGCCTCGTGCTTCGGACGGAAGATCACCGATGCCACGTTCACCAGCCGCCGGTAGGCGATGTAGTGCCGCAGCGGCGCCGCCTCCACCTCGCCCCAGGCCGTGAGCGCCTCGTCCAACTCCGTGTACAGGTCCCGCAGGCACTCCGGCACCAGGCCGACCACTGTCGGCACAGGAGTCGCCGGTGCCGTCGGAGCGTTGTCGACCACCGTTGCTCGCTCCCGGCTCCGGCGAGACGATGCGGTGCTCGGGAAGCCGGGCGCGGAGTCGACGAGCAGCAAGCCCAGAAGGCCACCCTCGAAGATCCGGTAGCGCACCAGATCGATCCGCTCGGGCAGACGCTGCACGGCCACCCGGTCGTGGTGCGAGAAGCCGGCCGCGATGCAGACCATCCGCGGACGACGCCAGTCGATCGACGCGGCGGCCTCCGCGCCCAGCACCTTCCGCACGAGCGCCTCGAACTCGTGCTGCGCCGACTCCAGCCAGGACAGGTACGAGACGGCCTGCGACATCACCCCGCTGTCCGAGCCCTTTTTGAACTCGATCACCACCGGGCTGCCGTTCTCGTCCAATCCCAGGGTGTCGATCCGGCCCCGGTGCCACGGTCCGGTCGGGTACTCCGATGCCAGGAACCGGATGCCGAGCATCTGCTCCAGACCAGCCTCGACCCGCCGCTGCAGCTCCACCTCCAGCGCCACTGTCGAACCGGGCACCTCGACGTCCCGACCGTCCGCGTCCTGCCGGAACAGCATCAGCTCCGCCACCAGCGCTCCCTCCCGCGATCTCTGTAAAGGGCAATCAGCGGGAGGCTGTGGGTATTCCGCCGTTGAGTAGTGGGAAGGGCGGGCCCGCTCAGTCCTCGGGCGGGTACGCCCGTGCCTACGGGCAGGCGCCAGTCAGCGGCTCGAAGTCCTGACTTGCGTCAGTGTTCGTAGTCCTCCGGATCTTCCCCGGACGTTCGGAGACCTTCCAGCTCGACCACGGGATCGGCCAACCGCAGGACGCCGGCATCACCTCGGGGCGGAAGCCGATGCCGCGGACGAGGCAGTGGCATGAGTCTCGGTGCCTGTGCCGCCACGAGCGATGCCTGTCTGCTGGGTGGGATGGATAACAGAGCTCTTGGTGACCTTGTCAGTGTTTGTCCGTATGATTGGCCCTCTCTGGAGTTACTGGGGGGCTGCTTTCCATCACGGGGGTGGGTGCCGCGTAATATTCTCGGGGCGCCTGGTGCGTCCCGATCGATCCAGTCATCCGAGGTGGACGCCGGATTCTTGATCTTGCCAGAGGTTGTGTGATCTCCTGGTGCTCGTTCTTCTCGTCCGATGGAGGTTGGCGCAGTGCGTAGGCAGCACTATGGGGTGCCTCTGGAGCGGAGCGACTGCCTGGAGCTCAGGCGTCACAGGAACAGCTGCAAGCCCGGGAACTTCGAGAAGTGGCTCGGTGACTTCGGTGCTGACAAGCGTCTGGCCGTCGACCTCTTCTCCGGAGCGGGTGGACTGAGCCTCGGACTGGAGCGAGCCGGGTGGACGGTCGCAGCCGCGGTCGACTTCGACGAGCGGGCGCTCCAGACGCACGCCGCGAACTTCCCGGGCATGAGCCTCCGCATGGACCTGGGCAATCCTGACGAGCGTGACAAGCTCGTCGAGATGCTGACGCCGGCCAAGATCGATCTGGTGGCCGGCGGTCCTCCTTGCCAGCCGTTCAGCCGGGCTGGCCGGAGCAAGATCCGCAGCCTCGTGGAGCATCACGGCCGCGATCCCCATGATCGCCGCAAGGAACTGTGGAGCGCCTACCTCGACGTCGTGAAGCGCCTCCGGCCGCGTGCGGTCCTCATGGAGAACGTGCCGGACATGGGTCTCGGCGACGACTTCTTCGTGGTACGCACCATCGAGGAGCAGTTGGAGGACCTCGGCTACGCGACGCAGGTCCGTCTCGTTGATGCGTGGAAGTACGGCGTTCCGCAGCACAGGAAACGACTGATCCTGCTGGCGAGGAACGACGTGGAGCGCTTCACATGGCGTCAGGAGCTGGAGTACGACCAGCGGACCACGCTGCGTGACGCCATCGGTGACCTGCCGGTGTTGCCCGTCGTGCCCACCGAGCGTGTCGGGCAGCGTGAACTGCCGTACGACGAACCGTCCGAGCTCTCCAAGTTCGCTCAGGACATGCGTAAGCGGGCGCGCAAGGGCCGGGTATGGGACCACATGACCCGACGGGTCCGGAAGGACGACGCGGAGATCTTCTCCAGCATGGACTCCAGGACCCTGTACTCGCAGATCTCCCCGGAACTGCAGCGTTACAAGGCCGACCACTTCACGGACAAGTACAAGAAGCTCGACTGGGCGGACCTCAGCAGGTCGATCACCGCCCACATTGCCAAGGACGGCTACTGGTACATCCACCCGGACCAGAACCAGCCGCGTACCCTCACCGTGCGGGAGGCCGCGCGGGTGCAGACCTTCCCGGACAGGTTCCGCTTCGCCGGCACGCGTAGTGACGCCTTCCGTCAGATCGGTAACGCGGTGCCGCCCCTCCTTGGTGAGGCCGCGGCGGAGGCCCTGCTGCCCGTGGGCGACGAGCAGCCGAGTGAGGGTGGACTCCAGCCGTACTGGCGCACGGTGCGAAGGGATCTGACCGCCTGGGCCGAAGAGCGGCGTGAGTCGGAGGACTGGTACCAGCTTCCGGGCGACCAGACGTCCGGGTTGCAGGCCGCAGTCGTGGCCATACTGTCCGGGACCCGGATCCAGCCCGCGCAGCTTGCGGAGATGGTCGAGGTCGTGCGGGGGCAGGCGTCCCTGAGCAAAGCCGCGCTCGAGACACTTACTGCGGCGGCACCCTCCGAGGCGGCGAAGGCCCGGGTCGCCCGGCTCGCCGCGGTGATCGACCAGCCGAGCGTCTGGGACGACGAGGAGAAGGTCCGTGAGCAGCTGAAGCTGAAGCCGGCTGAGGCGACGGTCTACCGGCTGCTGGTCGGCGAGGATCTCCTGTGGGTCGGGCAGGGCGCGCTGCGCGTCGCAGCCCGTCTGCATGGCAGCGACTCGGATCGCACGAACAGGCTCAGCGACGGTCGAGTGGACTTGGTGAAGCTCGTCGGAGCCGGCGAGGACGCGCCTCTGCGTATGGCGGCGCTCCGGCTCATCGGAAGCAGCTTCTGCCGGGCCAAGGAGCCGCTCTGCGAGGCGTGCCCCCTGAGCAAGTACTGCGTCGCCAGGGAGAGCGTCTCGGGCGACCTGTTCACGGACGCGTTGACCGGGACCCACGGACGGGAGACGGTGCCGACCCAGGCTCGCGAGTCTGGTCGCACCGCCGGGCGACGCTGAGCGCAGCGCGCTCGACGTCCGCCCGGATCTCGCACTCCCAGACACGGACGACGGTCCAGCCGGCGGCCTCGGCTGCTGCGGTGTTCCGGCGGTCGCGCTCCTTGTTGGTCTCGATCTTCGCTTCCCACAAGGCGGCGTTCGGGCCGCGGAACGTCTTCGGGCCGTGCACCGGACAACCGTGCCAGAAGCACCCGTCGACGAACACCGCCACGCCGTACCGGGGCAGGACGAAGTCCGCCGTGCAACGGGCAGCCACCTTGCGCTGTAGACGGAACCGGAGGCCGAGCTGGTGTACGGCACGCCGGAGGGCCACCTCCGGTTTTGTGTCGCGGGCGCGCCGACCGCGCAGGTGGCCGCTCAGCTCCGTGCTGACCCACTTCGCGCTCGTGGTGTCCTCACCTGCTGCCATACCTCAGCCCCAGCCCGTCGTCGGCCTACGGGTGTGAGGGTGCCACACTCGTCCCATGCTTCGTGAACCCGCAGAACTCCGTGTCGACGACCACGGCCGGGTCGAGCTCCCCGTCGGCCTGCTCGCGGAGGCGGGCATCGCACCCGGGGCGGACCTCCTGGCCTTCAGCGACGGAGACGGGCGGATCGTGCTCCGCCGCGCCGAGGACGCCATGAGGGATCTGCTCGAGCACGGGGAGCTCTGAGGGCCGGGACGAGTCGGACCTACGGACCGGGGACGAACCCGAGCGAAAGCGCCTCGTTGCGCGCGTGCAGTGCCTGTACCGCCTGTGGTTCGGGGATCTCCTGTTCGAGTTCGAGTCTTCGGCCGACGTACTGCGCGAGCTGGCGCTGCGAGGGATCCAGGTTGTGCGTCTCCTTCGCCCAACGCTCGATGGCGTACCACTCGTCTGCCGGGATCGACGTCACCTCGTCGCTCGCCCCGCGGTCGCCTTCCGCACCGCCCGCGAGGGCCTCGTCGTCCAGCGGATGATCACGGAGCTCGGCCTCCAGGCCGCGAGGAACGGACCAGGGCACGCGGGAGACGGCGTCCCAGCAGGCGGGCTTCTTGGCCCACTCGCCCACGTGGTTGCCCTCACGTGGCCTGGTGACGACCCGCATGACCCGGGGGCAGAGGTCGTCGATCGCGGCTTCGAGGGCCGGCGAGACCCTCTGTTCGCGCCAGATCCTGTCGAGATCGATGCGCTGTTCCGTGGCGAGCGCCAGACGGGCCATGGTGTAGGTCGTGATCATGCTCTTGTAGCTGCCCGCCTCGTGGTTCGCCGCGATGCGGTCGACCGCCTTGAAGAGGACCGCCATGGCTATCACCCGCTGGCAGTACCGGACGTCGACCCGAGGGGGCGCCTCGCTGATCCGGTCCATGAACGCGACGAAGTTCTTCTGCGCGCCGCGGCTGACGCTGAACGGGAGGAGACTCCAGGAGTTGACGTACTTCGCGAGGTCCGCCTTCGTGAACTTCCGACTGGTCGGGTTGAGCTTCTTGAAGGTGCGCTGCTTCGCCGGTGTCCGGGCCTTGGCCACCTCGTCGGTGTACTGGCCGCGCGCCCTCTCGTAGAACCAGTGGGTCTCCTGGCCGCTGCCGTCCGTCGCCGGCGCCCACAGGGACCGGGTGATCCGCTGGACGGCCACGTGGTACGCGTGGTTCGAGCTGAAGTCGACGAGTGTCACGCGGTTCTGGGTGTTGGAGTACTCGGAGATCATCGGGACGATCTCCGAGAGCCGCTCGGGAGAGACCTCCGTCAGCTTCATCTGGACGGTCACGTGGGACAGGTCGGCCTTGTCCCGGCTCGAGGCGTAGTGCAACGAGGCCGTGGTCTGACCGCCGTTCACCACCTGGAGCCCGTGCACCCGGGAGATGCCCGTGGGGGTGCCGTCTGGGCCGTGCACGAAGTCGACCTGGGACGCGGTCGCCGTGATGCCGTTGTTGTACGCCAGGAACCTGCCCGGTGAGTGCAGCAGGGTCTCCCTGATTCCCCGGTTGACCGATCCGCGGGCCTGCAGGAAGGACCGGACGTTCAACTCGAGGAGTCTGGTCCCGTACTCCCCGTACAGTTCGGCCAGTCTCTGGCCGGGGATCACGGCCATGGTCACCGAGTGGTCCGGCTCGCTGCTGGGTGCCGAGACGCAGGGCAGCGGAGGGTCGAACGAGACCACGATGGGCTCGCTGATGCTGCCGGACGTCTCGTGGCGGTGCAGCCGCGCCAGGTCCCACACCTCGTGGGTCACGGGAAGGCCGTCGAACTCGGTGGGCGGGAAGGAGGTACTCGTGCCGACGCGGTTGCTGAGCAGGAAGAGCCGGATCCTCCGTACCTCGGTGAGCGCCTTCTCCACTGCCGCGCACATGTCGTACACGTCGAAGGACTCGTCGATGTGCTGACGCAGGCCCTCCCGACACCGGCGGACGAACGTCAGCAGGCGCCTGAACGCGGTCTCCGCCTGCCCCTTCGTGAGTTTGGACTCCAGCGGGTCCAGGTCGAAGTCGGTCACGAAGAGGTCGAGGCACTCCCCGGAGTCCCCGATGCCGTACCCGTGCACGAGATGGCCGTGGGCCGAGTGGTAGGCAGTGAACGTGTTGGACACGATGCCGGCCCGTTCCAGGTCCTCGAACACGCGCCGCGTGAACGTCTCCGGGGTGGTGGTCCCCTCGGCGTCGGCGGTGGCCTGGACGTCCGTGACGACGTCGTGGGCGTACTGGGACAGGTCGAGCTCAGGCATGGGGTCCCCCGATCAGTGCGGTCACCTCGTCGGTCGTGGCGCGGTGGTGGTCAAGTCCCGAGGTGTTCACGTGGTACGAGCACTCACCGACCCCCTCGGGAAGATCTGCCTCGACGAGTCTCGGGAAATTCTCCCCCACGTGCCAGAAGCGCAGGTCGCGAACGGTGTAGCGAGGCTCCTCGTAGACGTCTCGCTGGCCGGGGAGATAGCCGGCCTGCACGAGACGACCGTCGAAGGCGGCTCGGACGACAGGGCTCGTGAGCTGCTCCCGTATGCGATCCACCAGGCGGTTCAGACTCTCTCCTGATCCACCCCGCCGTTCGTCGAGCATCGCCAACGCCAACAGGAGCGCAGGCGTCCCGGTGGCGTCCAGCTGGCGCTCGCTGGCGATCCGGATGCTGCGGGGGCGTTTGGCGGTGCTGGCCTTCGCCTCGACGGCGACTCCGGGCAGCTGGAAGTCCTGGTTGGTTCCGCTCGGCCCCGTCCACGCGTCGACGGCCTCGGCCGGCCCGACGACGGGCAGGATGTGGTCGCGCAGCACCAGGAGCTCGCCGACGAGTCCACGACGGGCCTCAGGGCCGAGACCGTCTCTGCCGACGGCGCGAAGGAGGTCCTGCCACCGCTCGAACCTCTCCACCGCTGCTGTCAGGGCTGCCGAGGCCCCAGGGGCTTCTCGGACCGTGTCAGCCACGTCCGTGACGAGCGGGTTGAACACCTCGCGCAGCTCGTCGGCGGTGAGGACCACCTGGAGCTCGTACTCGAGACGTGACACGGCACTCACGTTCATCTCCAGCCCGGCAGCGCGAGGCAGCTGGCGTACGGAGCGCACGATGTGGTCGGCGGAGCGGGCGTCGGCCCTGAGCACGAGCATGCGCTGCTGCGCCGGGTGGGAGACGGAGAGGAAGACGTCCAACGGAGCGTCCGGGTACAGGCGGATACGGGACCTGCCCGGGGCCCCCTGAGGTGCCTCCAGGTCACGCCACTCGGCTTCGGTGACGGTCACTCCCCGTCCTCCTCGTCGTCGAGGGCGTCAAGGCCCTCCTTCTGCCAGACGGCGTTGACCACGTACTCGGTGTCGGACTGGTGCTCGGAGCGAGGAAAGCTGACCTTGAAACCGACCAGGGGCGGCCGGGCAGGACTGTCCTCGGTCGCTGGCCGCTCGACCAGGTAGACGAGCAGCAGTGCCTGGTCCGCTCGGCGCTGCCAGCGGACGTGGTCTCCCGAAGGCGACTGGGGCACCCTCTCCCGCTTCTTGATGGCTGCGGCCTTCTGTGTCGCTTCCAGGGCGGCGTCCACCTGGTCGGGATCAAGGTCGAAGCGGTACTCGTCGGGAGGGCTGAGCAGTCGGCGGATCGTGTACCGACCGTCGTTGTCGACGTCGTTGAGCGCCGCGCGCTCCACGGGACCCAGGCTGTAACCGGAGATGTCCTGCGGGTCCTTGGCTGCCTGCTTGCCGACCAGGACAACCGTCCACTGCGGGAGCTCACCTACGGCCACGCACTGTTCGATGTACTTCGCGATGAAACGAGGGCGGACCCTTTGGGCCATGCGGTCGGTCTCGTAACGCGTGAGGAAGTCCACGATGGCGTCGGAGGGCACCTGCTTCCACGTCACGTTGGCCCCCGGCGTCGTCTGGTCGCCGGTGGCCAGGCCGTCAAGTCTCCGGACGAAGTCTCCGAGTACTTTGAGGTTGTGTTCTGGGATCCCGTCGGAGACGTTGAAGATCACCGTCTCCGGCCCCTCCCCGGAGTAGCTGAGCATGACCTTCGTACCCTGGCGCATCTTGTTGGCAGCCGTGACGGCGAGGCCCAGAGAGGAGGCGCGGACCTTAAGACCGAAGTACCTCGGACTGAGGTTCAACGCTGCCATCTCCTCGACCTCACGACGCAGTTCGTCGGTCGCGGCAGTCACCTCGATGTACTTCGCCTGAAGATCGGGAGTGGTGTACAGGCGGCAGAGGTCCTCGTGCCCCGGCCGGTATCCGAACCAGCGTCCCATCTGGAGCAGGGTGTCGTACGTGCTGGAAGTGCGCAGGTAGTAGCTGACCGTCAGCCCCTCCAGGGTGAGGCCCCGGGAGAGCTTCTGGCCTCCGATCGCGATGACCGAGAGACCGGTCCTGCGGTGCTCGTAGTAGTCGAGTGCGTCGCGGGAGGCGCCGTTGACCGTCTTGACCACGATCTTCCGTAGCGCGGGCATGAGCTGGCTCGACACGTCCTCCCAGGTGACGCGTCGGGCCTCGTCCGCGGGGAAGTGGTCCGTGGTGGGGACGAAGTCCCGCTCCCACAGGGCCCGGAACTCGGCCATGCGCTGCGGTGCCTGTCCGTACCGGTCACGGAGCGAGTCCACGAGGAGCCGCAGGTAGTCGTCCACCTGGTCGCGGACGATCCCTTGGACCGCCGTGAAGCGGGTGACGTGCACCAGCATGGAGTTGTGCACCTTCGTCTGTCCGCGCACCCGCCGTGCAGCGCTGGCGAGGACGAACGAGGCGATCGCCTCCCGGAGGGTCTGCGGAAGGTCGTCGGAGGGGACGAAGGAGGATTTGTGCTTGGTCGGGATCCAGCTTTCGGCGTCGTCCACGGCGCGTACGAGCGGAAGCGGGGGCACGTCCTCCTCGTCGTCGTTGTCGACCTGGAGACCGAACACCCTCTCCGGGCCCAGGTAGTTGGTCGGCGAGGGCAGGGTGCGGATGAAGCTGTCGGGAAAGAGGTCGGCGCCGAGTTCGGCGTGGTCGACGTCGGGATCGATGTAGATGTTGGCGAACGGGGTGGCGGTGTACCCGACGTACGCCGACTTCTCGAAGCTCTTCATGAGCTCGCGGATCGCGCCGTTGGTCTTGGTCGGATCCGCGTCGGGGTCGCGCTCGGTGTTGATGGAGGCGTTGTCCGCCTCGTCGTCGATGACGAACAGCGGGATGTCGCGTACGACCTTGTTCCCGCTCTCGTCCTCCGTGCCCTGGACCTCGGTCACCCACGTCCGCAGGTACTCGAGGATCTTCCAGTGCTTCTTGACGACGAGCACGACCGGGAAACGGCCGAGCGGGAAGTTGACGGCGTTGGCCGCCTGCCGGCCGAAGTCGCCCTTCTCCGAGCTGTTGGTGGGGGACGCGATGTCGAGCTTCTTGGCGCCCGGCATCCTGCCGGCACCCATGAGACGGGACTTCCCGTTCTGGTTGGACCGTTGCTGGTGCTGGGTGTCGAAACCCAGCAGCCCCTCGTCGATACGCAGCTGGGTCTGGCTCCGGAGGTCGTTGTGGATGCCGGCGAGGATCACCACGAACTGGTACCCCGCGTCCACGGCCTTCGCGGCGAGCCCGATGTACTGGCCGGTCTTGCCCGACTGGACCTGCCCGATCACCAGGCCCGTCCGGCGCCACGAGCCGACACGGCGCGGGTCCTCGAGCTGGCTCAGGACCTCGTCCGTGCTCTGGTCCAGTCGGCGCACGACGAGCGGCGGGAGGTTGCGGACGTCCTCCAGGTAACGGCGGTAGCGTTCCCAGAAGTCCCAGGCCCGGTCGTTCTTGGCTTCGGGCAGCCAGGGCTCGTGCCCGCTGTCGCTCTCCAGCCCGGAGGAGCCCTCCTGGAAGACCGCCGTCAGGACCTCGATCTCCTTGGCCAGCTGGTCACGGTCGAGGACCTCGCCCTGGCCGGCCAGCATCCCGAAGATGACGGTGACCGCGTTCTGCACCTCGTCCGGCGTCGGCTGACGGTCCTGCGACAGTAGTGCGAGAACCAGGCGACGGGCCTTGGCAAGGGACTCGAGAGAGTCCTCGGGGGTGGAACTCACAGCAGACCTCCGGCTGGGCGGGAACGGCATGGGGCAGGCTAGGGGCGGGCACTGACAACGGGCTCATCCGTTCCAGAAGCCCTGCATCTGGTCGAAGGGGGGCATCGTCCGGAGGCGTTCGCGAGCGGCCGCAGGTGAGCGGCCGTCTGAGACCAGTGCCTCGTAGATGCGCTGTGCGACCTCCGTGGCCTCGGCGTCGGCGGGCCCGGGGCCCCCGAAGGGCTCGGGGTCGTCGCTGGTGTCAGTCTCGTGCATCACGCGGAGGGCGGTGACCGGCACCGTCTCCTCGAGCAGACGGATCAGGGCACGTACGTCATCCGAACCGGCACCGCCAGAGCGCAGAGCTGCCTTCACCAGGGGGTGGCCCCGGTTGATCCGGCAGGTGACCTGGTCGTCGACACGGCGGACGTTCCACGCGTACACGAGTGGATCCCCGTGTGTGCGCGCAGCGATCTGCCCGCGGTGCCGAAGCACGTCGGCGGCCCTTCTCCTGGCTTGCAGGGCGATGCGCCGTAGATGAGAACGCAGTGCGACGGGCGGGACGACACTGGACTTCCGGACGTCGACCCCCCATTCGACATCCGTCTCGGCGGGGATGTCCACGGCGATCCGTGCCAGGTTGTACTTCTCCTCGCGGCGCAACCCGCGCTGTCCGAGCCAGTCACCGGCAAGGATCAGACGGTCCCGGCGGTAAACGTAGAACCCCTGTTGGTCGAGCCACCCACGCGGGCCGCCGGCCTTCTCGTACTCGTCCGGGGCGAGCCTCTGGGCACTGGGGAGGACGAACGCCTCCACCCGTACGGAACCCGCCCCCAACCGCAGACGCTCGACCGGAAGCGGTTGTACGGACGGGTGACGGGACAGGAACGGGTCCCAGGGCTCGACGGGGCTGCCCGATACACGCAGGTTGCGACGTCGGCTTCCGGTGAGGAACCTGCCGAAGACCATGCCTAGGTGGGACTCCGTGCGGGCGGCCTCCGCGTAGAACTGCTTCTGTGTCCGCTCGTCCTCCACCGTCACCGCGTCGACGTGGTAGCCGTTGAGGCGCCGCCACAACACGACGGTGCCGTGGTCAGCCTCACCCCGGATCCTGTCGAGCAACTCAGTGGTCGTCTCGTCCGCGCCGCGTAGCAGCCGCCACTCGCCCGACCTCTCGACGACGTCGAGGTCCCACGTGCGCACGTGCCATTCGCCGGCGGTGGCGGTGGCGACGGTGAGCTGCCGGGCCTGTGAGAACGAGGCCGACTTGAGGCCGACGCCGAAGCGCCCCAGGTCCGTGGCGCTTCGGGGCGTCGCAGGGCCTCGCGCGGCCACGGTCATGGCGGTCACGAGCTCGCTGGCGGTCATCCCGGCACCGTCGTCGGCAACGGCGATCCAGGAGTCCTGCCCGGCCCAGGTGAACTCGACGTCGACCGTGGACGCACCCGCGGAGATGCTGTTGTCCACGAGATCCGCGATGGCGGCAGGCAGGGAGTACCCGAGCGAACTGAGCGAGGCGACCATGCCTGCCGGTTCCGGAGCCGCTATGTCGTACGTCATGCCGAGTTCCAGCCCTGTTTCCCGTTTCTGATACTGGATGAGATTATCCACCTATGCCGTCCGGTCTTGGGCGGTGGCTGGGCACGATGATCCGCTGACGTGAGGCGAGTCCGACGCCCTGTGCGCTTTGAGGCGTGCTGCAGATACGCAGCGCCTTGCACAAGCCCCCAGACGCTGAAGGCACCCGGATTCCAGTCGGGCACGATCGGCGGTCGACGCACCCTGCGACCTCTGGCAGCGCGGATGGTGGGGAGGGGCGAGAGCGGTTCCTCCCCACCGGGCCTTCACAGAGTCGGGTCCCAGTACCCGACTCTCGACCCGTCCGGAGAACCGAACAGGTGCCAGCGGGAGAGGTTCCGGTTCCAGAACTGACAGGCTGTCTCCGGCAGCTGGAGACAGCCGTGGTCCGCACCCTCGTTCGTGATCATGCAGTTCGGATCGTACAGACAGGCGTCGTTGTCGACAGCACGACTGACGACCGCGTCCAGGTTCTGTTCGAGTACCGTCCGCATCGCACCGAGGCTGAAGTCGCTGCCGCCGTTCGGGTAGATGGCGAAGGCCAGGTCGTACGGGAAGAGGTACTCCGAGAGACTCGTCTCGCTGTAGCCGCTGTCAACGGCCAGGGCTCGCAACAGCTGGTGGGACAGTGAGTGGAGCAACCCGAACAGTTCGTGGACTGGCAAATCCGGGTGTCCGGGCTCCGGGCGTGTCTCGTGCGAGAGGGCCTTGCCGTCGCTCGGCCCCAGCTGGTGCACCAGCCACTTGGCCACGCCGCCGGCCTTATCAAGGGTGTCGGGACTGACCAGATCGTTACGGACGAGCCACCGGCTCACGCGCTCCCGATCCACGGGAAAGAGCAGTGCCTCCGCCTCGGTGGGGTGGGCGTAGACGAGCGTCTTCTCGGGGGCTCCTCGTGCGGCACGCCCCCTGTACGGCACCAGATCCGCCTCCTCGGGACTGAACCCGGTCCGGCTGTAGCCGATCGCGAGGTAGGTGATCGGGAGATCACTCACCAGGCAGGTCTCCTGCCCGAGACCGGCGGATGCGAGGACACCGGGATAGCGCTCGTACAAGGCTCGGCGCTCGGCGTTGCGCGCCTCCCGCTGAAGGCGGGGTACACCCAGGCGTTCCAGGTTCAGAACCCGCCGATAGGTGTGCAGCTCAGCCGCGAGCCCGCGTGCGTCGTCGCTCTCGGTGTCGAGTCCGAGCGCCTTGCCCACCTGTTCCCGCAGATGATCCACCTCGACCGGCATGAAACGTGCACGAAGTGCACGTGCCTGGTCGTGCAGGCCGGCGTCCTCCATCACACGGATGCTCTCGACGACCTCGTCGGGGACGTCAACCGTGTGCCCGTCGGTGAGCCGCCGGAACTCGTCCTCTGTGATCTCACCGAGCCACCAGCCGAGAACGGCAGTTGTGTACATGGGGTTGGTCTGACGGGTGGCCTCCTCGGTCGTCGTGACGTTCACGAGTGTCAGGCCCTGGCCCACGTGCGCGGTTCCCGCGGTGTGGAGCAGGGGGTTCATGAACTTGTCCGGATAACTGCACGACGAGTTGCTGCAGCTCCACTGCACGCCCAGAGGGAAGCCGCAGGTCATGCACTCCCATCGGAAGTCACGGAACCGACTGGCGCGGTCGTCGAGCCTGAAGCGTGTGTGCCCCCTGGGGCACTTGCTCGGCGGGTACATGGGCGACATCTCGCCGCACTTGTGCGCGAAGACGAACTGGAGCTGCCGGTTCCCGACGGCGTTGCCGCAGGCGGGGCAGGCAGGCGGCCAGTCGTCCGTTCCGGGGCGCGGGTCACTGGCAGTCCAGACGTGTCCACACCTGCTGCTGGAGCAGCGCACCACTCGTGGCCAGATGCGGCAGAAGACCTTGCCCGGTACCACGACCTCGTAGTGTCGGTCGGCGAGCCGGTCCTCGTCCCCGGGGAACTCCGGCGCCCGGTCGGACCCGGCGGAGAAGGCACGCCCGGCGGCCCGCCACCTGCGTACGAACCGCATGGTCTCCTGCACCAGATGCTCGCGGTCGAGCGAGGGACCGTCGAACTCCTCGTCACGTCCGAACTGCACCACCTGGGCCGTGTAGCCGCCGCGATGGTCAAACGTCTGACCAGGGCGGTACCGGTAGAGGACCTGGCCCCGGTCACGGGCCATCTCGTCGTTCCTGGGGTTGAACGCCATCACGACCTCCGGCCGTCGGGCACGATGTGGAACGGGATGCCCTCGGAGACATCGCGGAGGCTTGTCATGGGCCGGTGCTCGAGGCCCAGGTAGTCACCCGTCGCGCGGTAGCCCCGGTTGTTCCCGCCCGTGAGACCGGCAGACGCGCCGGCGGAGCGGAGGCTGGCCAGGGCGTGTTCCACCATGTCCGTGAGATCACTGCGGAGTTCCTGCCCTTCCGGGCGCTCGGACTGGAAGACCGCGTGAAGCGCTTCCAGTAGCTCTGTGAGCTGGACCCCCTCCAGACCCCCGGCCGAGGGGTCACGGAGAGCGGCCTGCATCTTCGAGAGGTCGTGCAGGTGGCCCGGGGCGTTACCCGCCTGCCACCAGTCGCGGTTCACGATCTGGAGAAGCTGTCCCATCAGTATCCCCGGGAGGGTCTTGCGCACCGCGAACCTGCTCCAGCGGTTGATGGCCACCGGTTCGACCATGCGGTCCAGGTATTCGTGGAACTTGCCGTGGTAGCGGTAGTGCGACCGATCCCTCTCCCTCACAGGGTTGAAGAGCATGAAGACGAGGCCGTGGTAGGCGCGGCCGACCCTTGACGACGCCTGGATGTACTCCGCCATGGACCTGGGCATGCCGTTGAACAGCATGAGGTTCAACCGGTCCACGTCGACCCCGTGGCTGACCATGCTCGTTGCGACGACCATGCGCGTGCTGCCGTTTGGGCTGCCCAGGTCGTCCAGGACACCGCGTACCTCGTCCAGACGGGTCTCGCCCTTGAGCTCCGCTACCTTGAGATCAGGAAAGCCCTCCCTGCGCAGAGCCTCGTTGACCTGGGTGTCCAGTGAGCGGCGGATACGGCCGAAGTCGACGAGCGTGGTGGCGTAGGTGAGGCTCGTACGGTAGAGGTCGACCACGTCGTGGAGCTCATCCTCCGGCCAGCTTGCGAGAGCGGGGGGGAGGTCCTGTCGCCGATCAAGCTTCCATAGAGCACGATGGGCGGACGTCAGGATCCTGACCAGCGTCATCTCCGCCGTACCACGCGTCGGCATGACTCCGACGAAGCGGCGAAGCGGAAGGCTCCGGTCCAGACGCCAGTAGAAGCTCTCGTCGAGGTCGGGCCCAGGTAGGGGCACCACCACGGACCTCAGACCGAAGAGGTGCTCGCTCTGGCGGTCCTCGCCGCGGATGGTCGCGGTGGTGGCGACCACCTTCATCCTCACACCCCGGCCGTCGGGCCGCTGTCGGGACGACAGCGTGCGCTGCACCTCGGCCAGGAGGCCCTCGTAGTGGCCGGAGAAGGCTCCGAGTTCCTCGTTGACCATGTGGAGCTCGTCGATGATCTCCAGAGAGGGGGAAGGATCGTAGAGAGGGGCACCCAGGGGCTTGAGAGGCGTCTTCGGGTGGCCCGGAGCGTGACGTTCGTGGCACTTGCCGCCCCGGCCGAAACCGTGGGGAGGGCACCAGCAGTCGACATCACCGAAGAGAGCACCGAACTTGTCCGACAGCCCGATGTTGGCGAGCTTGTCCAGGGTTCCGACCACGACAGTCGGCAGGTAGCGGTAGATTTCGGTGTCCACGACGACGATCGGCAGCACCTTCCCGCACCGTTCGTTGCCGCAGACGTGTTCCAGTCTGAGCCGCTCTGGATCAGGCTTCGGGATGCGGACTGACCGTTCGCCGCAGTAAGGGCAGTCGTGAACAAGCCGGTACGCGTGCCGCTCCTCCTCGCTTGAGCGAAGGCGGTCGAACATCCGGTCCGACGTCAGCGAGTTGGGGGTGTTGCCACCGCCGGCGTAGAAGCCGATGAAGAAGGGCCACCCGGGGTCGCCGCCGACCTCCCTGAGCAGGTCGGCGTTCTGGCTGCGGACCGTCTCCGCGGCGGCGACGACGTCGAGCTGCCGTTGTGTCTGCTGCAGAGTCAACAGTCGAAGGGGGAAGCGGCACCATGCCGAGACCCCGACCTTCTTTCCTCGGGCGCGGTCGTAGAACATGCACACCAGTACCAGGCCGAGATACGCCTCGGTCTTACCGCCTCCGGTGGGGTACCAGACGACGGTTGCGGCCTCGGTCGGATCCACACCCTGGTCGTCCCCCCAGAGTCCAGGGGAGAAGAGGTTCTGCGGGTGTTCCCGCCAGGCCAGAGCACCGAGCTGGCTGACTATGGCCACCAGCTGGAACAGTCGCCACCCCCGACTAGGCCGCTTTCGCGCCCTGTTGAGCTCCACCATGGACTTGTTGGCGAGCTGGAAAGCCGCCAGGAGGCGCCGGTCCCGCCGCAGCCAGGCAACACCGTCACGGAAGCGGGCGACCTCCAAAGCCGCGGCCTTCCGGTCGGCTTCCTTACGGCGGGCCAGCTCAGGCCTGTCCTGGAAATCTGCAGTACTCCAGACGGGCGCCTCCAGATAGGCCTCCATCTCGTCGGCAAGCTCGTCGAGAACCGGGAGAGGGTCGACGGCGAGCGTCGCGTAACCCCAGCGTTCGTCGGTCCGGGCCACGGCGCGGTGGGTGTCGTGCTGTGGAACGGGCACGCTGCGTACGGCCACGAGCTGCCCCTTGTGCCACCGTGGCTCGATTCCGCAGTTGTTCGCGTACGCTCCGAGCTCTCCGGAGTAGCGGTAGGCGTCTGCACCGAGGTCCATCACGATGGGCAGTAGACGGTCGCCCTCGACCTCCAGCCCGGCACGGAACAGAGCGTTGTCCCTGGCCTCGTCGCGACGGGTACGGCCGGCGTTGCTACCCCGGCCCTGTACGGTCACGACGGGGTCGGGGGCGAGGTTCTGCAGCGTCGCGGTCACGCGGAGCCGTCCGGACGCAACCGGCCTCGACGTGACGACGACGTGTGCGGCGGGGGACGGTACCACGGGGTCCCCGCCCACCTCCCGGGCCAGCCACTGCTCGAAGGCCGCGTCGTCTGCCATCGCGGTAGGCGGGACCAGTCGCTCCCGGCGGTCGTTCCCGACGCGGCGGTCGATCCGAGGGTCTTGGAGGGCCAGCTTCACAGCCTCGTTGAAGGCGTGCTGGAACTCCCGTTCCAAGGTCTGGCGCAGCTCGGCCTCGTGTCCGAGAACGATCTCCACTGGCCCGACCGTCACTCCGAGTCGTCTGAACAACGGTGCCAGCCGGTAGGGCTCTTCTCGCTCGCCGGCCCACTCCAGCTGCTGGACTCGGGTCGGGAGAGTCGCGTAGTAGAACGACGCCCGCGCCTTGACGGTGATGGAGCTGGCGTTCTCGGCCTCGAACTCGAACCCGAGGCTGTCCGGGGTCGTGCGGCCGTATCGCGGGGCGGCTCCACCGGGTTCGACGGCGTGCGGACCGAGGCTCTCCATGAAGTAGCGAGCACTCGGAGGTTCGCCCAGGCAGATGTCGCCCTGGGCCTCGCCGGTCGCGTCGGTGACCACTGCGGTGACGAGGTGCTCGACGAGAGCCGTTTGCTGGGCGACGCTCGGCTCGAACGGAGGCTTGGTCACCGCACCTCCCCGTCGGATGCAAGGCACTCTGCCGACAGCAGGGGAGGGGGGAGGGGGCGCCTGTCCGCACACGCGGCGTGAGGCGAGAGCCGAGACGACTCAGAAGGGCGTGCCGGTCCTGGCGGACATGCCAAGCCAGCCCGCAGGACATGCGTGTCCACGGGATCTCCAAGGTCCGCGAGTCAGAAGCCGCCATGGCACGGCGCCATGGTCGGACGTCTTCTGCTTCTCCGAACCTGAGCAGCATGGGCCCAGGCGGAGCGAAGACACAAGCCGTTAAACCAAATTGGTCAAGTCTGTCTCGAACGATTCGATCTCTTGCCTGAATCGACCGAACGCGCCGATGGGCTCCGGGCCGGAGCGAATCCGGCCTCGGGACTGGTGCGCTTGCATGTTGAGGTGCCGTGTATTCCTGTCACCCCTCCGGTCACCCTGAGCGATGGCCGATGGCTCTCGCCCTGTCACCACACTCTGGCGTGCTCTCGCGGAGTCGCTTATCATCCGAGAACTGATTGAGGGCGTGACCTCGCGGCTGCGTGGACCCATAGCGGTCCGCTGCTTTCCAGGGGTTGCACCGTCTCAGCCAACCACCGTGCTTCGGTGGTCGGGCTGAGACGGCATGTCTCGGAACGGCCACCCTCACAGAAGGATGTCGGCCGTTGAGTTCCGGACCTTTGACGCGCCTCCTACTCGTCGCCCTGGCAACTGTCCTGTCTCTGCTAGTCGCAGTCATCGCTGGTGTGCTGTCTTGGGCAGCGGACGGAAGCGCGCCACGCGCAGTGCTCTGCGGTGGTGGGGCATTCGTCGTATGGATGACCCTCTCCGTCTCGCTGTACTCAGCCCTGGGCCTGCTCGACAGGGGCGTCGGACAGGGATGATGTGTAGCCCAGCCGGGTTCAGCCGGTCAGCCATCTCACCCGCGCTGGATTCTGAAGCGTGATCTGGGCTTGACAGTGTCGGGGATCTCAGACGGTCGAGTCGTGGAGTCCTGTGATCCATGGCAGGCGAGCTGGCGCATGCCTCCGCAGGGCCCGATACGCCGGCACGAACTCGTGAACGAGAGCGAAAGGGGGAGCGCTCTTCAACCGGTGGCATTCTCCGGCAAGAACTTCAGCGAAGGCCAGCAACTTGCGGTGGGCTGGGGTCTCCAGCAGGTGTGCTGCCGCCTTGACGCCCTCGCTGATCAGCTTCGTGGTGCTGATCAACTCGTCCTTGGCGGCTGGATTACCGTGTGCAAGGGCAGGCGACAAGCGGTCTCGTTCTCCGAGCACGTGGGCAGCTGCCAAGCAGAGAACCGTTGCAGCTGCTGTCTCGGCGGGTTCTCCCGCATTGGTCATGGCATTTGCCAGCATCGGGAGGGCGGCGAATGGCAGGGGATCGGCAATTTCCCAGAGGGGCTCCGCGACTTGGAGCCCGGCATGTGTTCCTGTACGGTCCACGTGCAGCAGCGGCCGGTCAGGAGAGGCCTGACGTAGTTCCCAGCGCTCGACGCTGGGGTCCGCGAGGGCGGCCCTGAGGATGGCGCGAAACGCCTCTCTCAGGCTCTCAACGGAGACGTCGGGCACGTCCAGCCGCACGAGACTGCCATGGCGTCGGATGTCCAGTACCGGGAATCTGGCTTCTCCAGCTGCCTGGAGTATGGAGAGGTCTCGGCCGACGTAGTTCGAGTCCTCCGCGCCCCGGATGACCAGTGATGCGTTCTGTGCGTAGGCCACGGCGACCCCATGCTCGAATCCGCGGCAAATGGCGCGAGCGCGGATCGCTGCGTCCAGAACCTCTTCAAGATCGGCTGGCTCTCCACCCAACAGGAGTGTGCTGTCGACGGGGTCCCAGCGGAAGTCCTCGTGTGCGTTCGCGTTGCGCCACTCAGAGCGGATCGTCGAAGCGAGGAACTTGCACAGAGGCTGACTGTCTTCAGCTGTCAGCAGATCCCGGACGGTGGCGAGCGGGGCCCCCTGCGGAACCGTCCTTCCCAGCAGTTCCAGTACCACAACAGCCGTGCGTCTGACGTCTGCTTCCAGCACGGCCCGATGCAAGTCTGTGACCGCCCGCGCCTTTTCTTCCTGGTATTCCGCCTCGTAATAAGCGTCAAGGTAGGCGATCTGTCCGCGATGGGAGGACAGCATCTCCGGTTCCCGAGCGACGTGTCGTGCAATCACTGAACATGTCAGTTCCGGTTTGGAGTTCAGATGGGACGTCACCAGATCACGTCCCAGGAGGGCAGCGCGGTGCGTCACCAAGGGGCGATCGGACAACGCGAGGACGGCAAGGTGATGGAGAAGTATCACCGTCAGTGGTAGCGAGTCATCGATCAGATGTCTCATGCTCCGGCGCAGCCGACGATCGAGTATCTGCGGGGCTTCCGCCCAAGCGGCCAGTAGGCGCGCCCGTGACGCCACACCCGACCCGGGACTCAGTTGCTCGGCCGATACCCCGAGCGTTCGCTGGTAGACGTCCTCGTAAGGAAGGTCGGCGTGATCAGTCCTGGCGGCAGTTCCCAGAGTTCGCCCGGCCGCTTGGGCCGCGAGAGCATATCTCCGTACGGCAGACCAAGCGGACTCCGCCCATCCCTGTTCCAGGCAGGCGAACAGCGCTTGAGCCTCGCTCCGATTCGCTCGCGCCAGGTCAGTCGCCAACCGTCGCTCTGCCGCGCTGGTGCGGGAGGGACTGAACCGGGATACCTCTTCTGCGACAGTACCCAAGGCGACAACCGACGTGTGGAGACTCCGCAACATCTCCGGAAGCTGCTTCCCGAGGGTTCGGCCAGAAGCGGTCCGCAGGCGCAGGATCTCACCAACGAGATCGTCGGTCTTCCGCTGAAGCCCGGGCAGATCGGCGTCCCTCAACACCGACTTCCATTGCGCGCGGGTCACCGGCACAAAGGCGACATCCTGCTGTCCCGTGATCTGCTCAGGAGGTGCGGAGAGAAGCAACTTTCGGATCACCGCTGGTGCAGCGGCACTGGACTCTCGTTCGACTACGCCCAGTTGGTCGGGCAGGGATACGTCCACCAGTACAGGATGGCACCGGCGCCTGCCTGAAGCCTGTGGTTTTCACCGCGCCCCTCGATGCCCGCGCACGGCGACGATGTGGGTGTGCGGGCCTGCCTGCCGAGCTTTTCATTTCCTAGAGCATCGTTGAGGTTGGCAGTGGACTCTGGTCGGAGTCCACTGCCGCAGCATACTGAGCAGCCTTGGAGAGCCGCGCACGTACGTTTACCGGAAGTCCCGCAGCTTCGAACTCAGCAGACGATGACCACTGACCGCCAGCAGGCGGACCTGCGGCAAGCCAGAACCATTTATCACGCCGCAGCCCCGGCCGCGTATCTGGCCGAGGGCTGCTTCGACGATCCAGGGTTGGGTCAGAGTCCAGCGTGCTGAAGCAGTCTTCGGACGATGCTGGTGATGATCAGCATCCTGAAGCGCGCCTCGTCCGCGCTGGAACGGCCGGGGTGGGGCCCCTCCGGGTGCGAGATGCCCCAGGCCCCTTGCATGAGTCGGCCCCACTTCTCCGGGACGACCTTCTTCTGGTCAACCATGAAGTTGATGGCATTGCCGCCCGAGGCGCCTGTGTAGCCGTACTTCTGCGCGACTCGAAAGGTCACATCTTCGAGCATCGGGCGGAGGGCCCCGTTGCTGGCCTCGTAGTTATGGTGGTTGAGGTTGTCGACAGCCTGCTTGTAGTGGTTGAGAGCGACCTCGAAGCCGGCAGCATTAAGCTGCGCTTCCAAGGCGCTGATCTCCCCGGCCATCTCGGTGCCTGGCGCGTCGGTCGGGCGGATGTGATAGGTGACGGGTCCCTTGTCGATCTCGATCCAGCTGTCGAGATCGATGTCCGTCCGGATAGTCGGGTCATCCCACATGAGGTCGTAGCCATCCGCGAGGAGGGCCTCCTTGAGTTGGAACAGCAGACTCTCCGGGCCTAGCTTGTTGGGATGCCGGAATCCGCTCGCCTGTTCCTTGGCGAACGCGAGCAGGCCGCGGTGGGCATCCTTGTCGCCCTTATGCGCTGCCCGCCGCGCGTCCACCAGGACGGTCTGGACAAGCCTCTCTTTGGAGGATGTCTCGGTGATGAACCGGTCCAAGTTGGCGGCAAGCAAGCTGGTGTGGATCTCCTTCGCCGTCCGCGTGACAGCGATCTTGATGAGGACGGCCAGAGTGGGACTTGAGAGGGTCTGCATCACAGCGAAACATCTTCGGTGACCGACAACGGTTCCGTCCTATGGTTTCCGAGATCAGCACTCAAGGCTGGTGTCGTGAACCTCGTTTGTGGCTGACCATCGGCCGCCTGACATGGAGCTGCCGCTGCCCGGGCTGCGCCGTCAGCCGGGGGCAGCGGCAGTGGCAGTGGCTGATCGTTGTTCAGTCCCGCTCAGCGCGTCTGCGCCTTCTCGATTAGGGTCTGAGCGATCAATCGAACCGGTTCCCACGATTCATCGAGCGGATCGCCGGCCTCGGCCGCGGTCAGGAGAGCGTCGATCCTGGCTTGGACGTATTGCTTGTCAGAGGCCATCGGCGGGCATGACAGATCCTGGTAGAGGGCGAACAAGCTCAGGCGGTGCGGCCCGCCGTGGAGAGGACGGGGTCGGTTGGCTCGAGGGCCAGGTAACTCTCTGCCGTGGCGGCTTCGAGGAGCAGAGGCTTGTCGGGGTCGTCCACGCGTACGGGAAGAAGTTGGCCCGTGAGCGCGCTGTCCTCCTGGTGTTCCTCAGTCAGCCGGAAGGCCGTGCTGACCGCCTCACGAACGCGCGTCCGATACCGCTGCTCCTGCTCGTAGTGGGCTTGGCGAGCCCGACGCCCGTACTGCTCGCGGACCTCGTCGTCCTCTTGGTCCTGTCCGAAGTTGGGGTCGTTCAGGCGGGGGCCGCCGGCGAAGGCCACGGTGTCGGGCAGGTCGGTCTGCTGGAGGTGCAGGGCCGCACACGCTGCGTAGAGGCGGCGGGAGAGACCGAGGTGGATGCCGGTGCCGGGGATGCGCGCGGCGATGAACGCAGTGGCGTCCGTGTGCGACGCCAGGCTCCCCTCGGTGTCCACCTGCTGCGCGCGCAGCCGACGGCGCAGGCCGGTGGTGGATTCGTCGTGCTCCAGCAGTGTCAGGGAACCGGTGCGGTGACGCCCGCGATCCGTACGGTCACGCCTCATCGGGACGACGCGCCGCTGCTCCACGGCTCCGAAGGCCAAGGCCTGGTACGTCAGGAGCTGCTGCCGGGTAACGGCCATCAGAGCCTCGGGGTCATCGGCGACGTAATCCTCCGCGTCGTCTTGCGGACTGCCGACCGGGGAGGCGCCGGTCTGCGGCCCGCCGTGGGGGTGGGCCGTATGCAGAGCCAGGAACAGATGGTCCTGCTCCCACTTATCGGGCCTATTGCCGGGCAGCGACGTGCCGCAGAGGACCTGCCGGTGTGCCAAGCCGGGCATGAGGGCGCTGCCACCGTCCAACTGGACCCTCCCGTTCTTCAGCACGCCTGCGCCGAGTGCACGGGCTGCCTTCGCCTCGATCAGCCAGGGCAGGCCGGCGGCGTGGTGATTGCCCCACAGGTCGGGCAGCTTGGCAGCCGGGTCGGTGAAGCCGGGTAGGCCGCCCGGACCTCCGGCTTCGAGATGCCAGGTGCTTCCCAGACCAGCCATCCCGGCGCAGAGCCAGTGCGCCATCGTCATGCCCAAGTGGTAGCCGAAGGCGGAGTGGGCGCTGCGCTCACTGCCGTACTGGTAGAGGGCGTTCACGAAGAGCCTGCGGCCGGCTGCGGGCGCGGGTGCGGGCACGTCCTTGAGCTGGAGGTAGGCCTGAAGGGGGGCGGTACGGGAGATGAGCTCGTTTACGGCGAGCCAGGGGGTGCGGCTCAGCCACGGGGTCAGGTCGCGCCCGACGCCCTTGGCCGCGAGGAGGACCTGCCGCCAGGTCGTGGTCGCCAGGTAGGTCCCGTACGAAGGCATGTCTGCCACCCCCGGCCACGGCTGGGTGGCACCCCTCCACAGAGCCTCGGAGGGCCGCCGCAGCGAGCTGAAGTCGCGTATGACGACGGGTATGTCCAGGGCGTCGGTCGGACTGAAGGCGAAGTCGGCCGCGTCGTGAGGGGGCTGCATGATCACGCCGACAGCCTGTCATGGGGCACGGACATCAGTCGCAGCTTTGGCCGAGGGATCGGTGAGGAGAGCGGACACTGGGAGAGACCAGCCAGGCACGGACTTGTGCGTCCAGTTCCTTGGGCCGTCGGTTGCGGGCCCGGACATGCCGAGGGATATCACCGAGGGCCGCCCGGCCCTCCTTGGCCGTGATGGGACGCACTCGGCCGGCATCCACCAGCCGCTGCACCATGCCCTGGCGCATCTGATGGCGTTCGGAGTTTCGGCCGCCCACGAAGACGTGGCTGCTGATGCCGTCGGTGATCCACAGGCCCAGCGTCGACCACATGACGCTGCCTGCGCGATAGCCACGGAAGTCCCTGGCGTGGACGGGCACCAGACTGGTGGGGTCCTGCACCCAGGTGGCGATTTTGGCGTCCAGGTCCTGCGTGCGGCAGGCCTGGCGTCGTGGCCCCGTCGCGGCCTCGGTGGCCGCGGCCCGTTGGTCCCGGCGTTCGAGGATCTGCGGTGCCCACTGGTCGATGTAGAACCAGGCCGCCCTCATCAGCGGCCACCAGATCGCAGGGGGAATTTCCGGGGTGGACAGCTCTCCCCTGCTCGTGCGCTGGGCGACGTCCGCGGCGGTCCTGCCCGGCCAGGGATCGTCCAGCAGGCCCCCGCCGGACAGGATCGGAGAGAACGTCCTGAGGAAGCGGATCGTGCGGACATCGTTGGCCAGCGTCGATGTCCCGGAGGTGAGGGCCTGATGGTCCAGGTAGTCCTGCCAGTTGTCCGCCACCCAGTCGGCCAAGTCTTGCGGTATCTGCTGCTCGACCGCCCATTTGACGATGAGCCGCACCTTGTCGCACGTCTCCTTCGCCGAGCTCATGCCCCAGGTCTCGGCCTGGAAGAACAGCCCCGCGTCCCGAAGGATCTTGTGGGTGCAGTTGAGCATCCCGAAGACGCCTTCCCGGGTCCGCAGATTCCAGAGCGGATCGGTGGGGAACGACGCCTGCCAGGCACTCTTCACCCGGTTGGTCGGCCGTCGCAGGCAGTCGCCGGGCCACAAGCGGCTCTGTCCGAACAACGGGATCTCAACGCCCGCGATCAGGTTCCGGTGCCCGCCGAAGACCGGCGTGTCATCGGGGATGGTCTGCGAGACCAGGACGGTCTGCGCGGCCGTGGCGGACGTCATCGGTCGTACTCCGTTCGCATTCCCAGCGGCAGGTCCAGGCGGTACTTGCCGTCCTTGATCTGCCTACGGGCCTCGGGAAGCTGTTCCGCGCATTCGGTGAACACTTCCTGTAACGCGGCCGACTGAACGCCCCTGCTGCCCGCGTACCGGAAGGTGCCGGCACGGCCACTTCGGCGACCCTCCGTGATGGCTGACGGATACTCAGAAACTTCTGGCGTATCGTCAGCCATTCAAGATCATCTTGCACGTGCGTTGCACAAGGTGCTGAAAAACAACAGTGATCAGTGGAGAGTGATGAAGGTGAGTATCCGCAGGTCAGCTGGCATGTTGAGGTGTCGTGCCCCTTGCCTCCGAGGGGCACGACACCGTGCCGGTCAGATGTCCCGGAAAATCTCGATCTGCGCCCCGATCGAGTTCAGCCGCTCCGCCAGGTCCTCGTAACCGCGGTTGATGACGTACACGTTGCGCAGGACCGACGTGCCCTCCGCGGCCATCATCGCCAGCAGGACGACCACGGCCGGGCGCAGCGCCGGCGGGCACATCATCTCCGCGGCGCGCCAGCGGGTCGGGCCCTCGACCAGGACCCGGTGCGGGTCGAGGAGCTGGAGGCGGCCGCCGAGGCGGTTGAGGTCGGTCAGGTAGATGGCGCGGTTGTCGTAGACCCAGTCGTGGATGAGGGTCTGGCCCTGGGCCGTCGCCGCGATCGCCGCGAAGAACGGCACGTTGTCGATGTTCAGGCCCGGGAACGGCATCGGGTGGATCTTGTCGATCGGCGCCTCCAGCTTGGAGGGGCGGACGGTCAGGTCCACCAGGCGCGTGCGGCCGTTGTCGGCGAAGTACTCCGGGGAGCGGTCGTGGTCGAGGCCCATCTCCTCCAGGACCGCGAGCTCGATCTCCAGGAACTCGATCGGGACCCGGCGGACCGTCAGCTCCGACTCCGTCACCACGGCCGCGGCCACCAGGCTCATCGCCTCGACCGGGTCCTCGGAGGGGGAGTAGTCCACGTCGACGTCGATGGTGGGCACGCCGTGCACGGTGAGCGTGGTGGTGCCGATGCCGTCGACCTTGACGCCGAGGGCCTCCAGGAAGAAGCACAGGTCCTGGACCATGTAGTTGGAGGAGGCGTTGCGGATGACGGTGGTGCCGTCGTGCCGGGCGGCGGCCAGCAGCGCGTTCTCGGTGACGGTGTCCCCGCGCTCGGTCAGCACGATCGGACGGTCGGGGGCGACGGAGCGGTCGACCACCGCGTGGTACTGGCCCTCGGTCGCGGCGATGTCCAGGCCGAACCGGCGCAGCGCGATCATGTGCGGCTCGACGGTGCGCGTGCCGAGGTCGCAGCCCCCGGCGTACGGCAGCATGAAGCGGTCCTGACGGTGCAGCAGCGGGCCGAGGAACATGATGATGGAGCGGGTGCGGCGGGCGGCGTCCGCGTCGATGGACGCGAGGTCCAGCTCGGCCGGCGGCACGATCTCCAGGTCGACGCCGTCGTTGATCCAGCGGGTGCGCACGCCGATGGAGTTCAGCACCTCCAGGAGGCGGTAGACCTCCTCGATGCGGGCGACGCGGCGCAGCACGGTGCGCCCCTTGTTGAGCAGCGAGGCGCACAGCAGTGCCACGCACGCGTTCTTGCTCGTCTTCACATCGATGGCGCCGGAGAGCCGGCGGCCGCCCACCACACGCAGGTGCATCGGGCCGGCGTAGCCCAGCGAGACGATCTCACTGTCCAGGGCCTCGCCGATCCGGGCGATCATCTCAAGGCTGATGTTCTGGTTGCCGCGCTCGATCCGATTGACGGCGCTCTGGCTGGTGTTGAGCGCCTCGGCGAGCTGGGCCTGCGTCCACCCGCGGTGCTGCCGGGCGTCACGGATGAGCTTGCCGATGCGTACGAGGTAGTCGTCTGACATGAGGATGAGGTTATCTCAGATATGAGATGGCACATCCTGGGGGATCCATTCGGGTGACGTGACGTCACCGTTCCCCGGTGCGACGGGTCTGCCGGGTCCGGCGCCATCCGAAAGGTCCCGGCAAATCCACCGATGTCGTACGACGTCCCGTGCTGCTGCGGGTGTAGCGGGGGCCGTTCCTGCTGCCGGTGGTGATGGACCACGACCGCTTGTTGATGTTCAGCCGCACCCCCGGAAGGATCCGGAAGCTCTTGCGGAACGTCAGGGGCATGCGTACCTCCGGTCGGATTCGTGGTGGCTGCCCTCCGCTTACCCCCACTTGGCGTACTGATGGCTGTACGCGACCGGTTCCTCGAACGCGACCGACGGCACCGGCTCGGCCGAGTGCGCCGGCACGGCGGGCCCGACGGTGTACCGGTGCCGCGTCACCTCCCCCTCCTCGCGCAGTTCCAGCACCCCCGGCTCCGGGCACCGCCAGGTCAGCCGGCCGACGTCCTCCGTGAAGGCGTTCGACACGCTGCTCCACCCCGTGCCGTCGGCCCGCAGTTCGAGGTCGGAGCACTCCATCGCGCCGTGGTCGAAGGGGTCGCTGCTCCAGTGCCCGATCAGCGCCTCGTCCAGTCCGGTCCGCGGGTCCAGGGCGTCCAGCTCGGCGATCCGCACCCGGATCGCGAGGCCCGCGTCGCCCAGGCCGACGACGCGGTCGCCGTGCATGATGACGCCCACGCCCCGCTCCGGGTCGCGGACGCAGTCGAACGCGATGCCGACGTAGGGGACGCCGTCGCGGGCGACCGGGTGGACGTGCACCGCACGGACGGTGGCCAGGCGCTCCGGGGATTCCCTCTCCTCCGGGTCGAGGGTGGCGTAGTGGGCCCGCAGCGAGGGCCACAGGCCCCGCGGCAGGGGCTCGGGGGCGCCCGGGACGGGCGGGGTGGGGTCGATGCTCCTCATGGAGGGGAAGCACATCACGCCGGCGCGGAAGCACATCACGCCGGGCCCGGGCATGACCATTCGGCCCCTGTGTACTAGAGTTATCTCGACATCGAGATATCTGCCGAGGCGCATCGCAGCCGCCACCCTGGTAAGGGCTACCTAACTTAGCCTTGCCTCAGCGGATCGGCCAGGGCGGCGTGGCGGCAGGATGCGGTGGTACGCGCACATCAATGAAGGAGACTGTCGTGTCGGCGAACAGCTTCGACGCCCGCAGCACGCTGCAGGTGGGCGACGAGTCGTACGAGATCTTCCGGCTGGACAAGGTCGAGGGCTCCGCGCGCCTTCCCTACAGCCTGAAGGTGCTGCTGGAGAACCTGCTCCGCACCGAGGACGGCGCCAACATCACCGCCGACCACATCCGCGCCCTGGGCGGCTGGGACTCCCAGGCCCAGCCGTCGCAGGAGATCCAGTTCACGCCGGCCCGCGTGATCATGCAGGACTTCACCGGCGTGCCCTGTGTCGTGGACCTCGCCACCATGCGTGAGGCCGTCAAGGAGCTCGGCGGCGACCCGAACAAGATCAACCCGCTCTCCCCGGCCGAGATGGTCATCGACCACTCCGTCATCGCCGACAAGTTCGGCACCAACGACGCCTTCAAGCAGAACGTCGACCTGGAGTACGGCCGCAACCGCGAGCGCTACCAGTTCCTGCGCTGGGGCCAGACCGCCTTCGACGACTTCAAGGTCGTCCCGCCCGGCACCGGCATCGTCCACCAGGTGAACATCGAGCACCTGGCCCGCGTGGTGATGGTCCGCGACGGCAAGGCCTACCCGGACACCCTGGTCGGCACCGACTCGCACACCACCATGGTCAACGGCCTCGGCGTCCTCGGCTGGGGCGTCGGCGGCATCGAGGCCGAGGCCGCCATGCTCGGCCAGCCGGTCTCCATGCTGATCCCGCGCGTCGTCGGCTTCAAGCTGACCGGTGAGCTCAAGCCCGGCACCACCGCCACCGACCTGGTGCTCACCATCACCGAGATGCTGCGCAAGCACGGCGTCGTCGGCAAGTTCGTCGAGTTCTACGGCGAGGGCGTGGCCGCCACCTCCCTGGCCAACCGCGCCACCATCGGCAACATGTCGCCGGAGTTCGGCTCCACCGCCGCCATCTTCCCCGTGGACGACGAGACGCTGAGCTACCTGCGCCTGACCGGCCGCTCCGAGCAGCAGGTCGCCCTGGTCGAGGCGTACGCCAAGGAGCAGGGCCTCTGGCTGGACCCGACGGCCGAGCCGGACTTCTCCGAGAAGCTCGAGCTGGACCTGTCCACGGTCGTCCCGTCGATCGCCGGCCCGAAGCGCCCGCAGGACCGCATCGTCCTCGCCGACGCCAAGGCCCAGTTCGCCCAGGACGTGCGCAACTACGTCAAGGACGGCGGCGACGTCGACGAGGCGAGCAAGGAGTCCTTCCCGGCCTCCGACGCCCCGGCCATCTCCAACGGCGCCCCCTCCCACCCGGTCGAGGTCACCGCCCCCGACGGCACGACCTACACGCTCGACCACGGCGCGGTGACGGTCGCGGCCATCACCTCCTGCACCAACACCTCCAACCCGTACGTCATGGTCGCCGCCGCGCTGGTGGCCAAGAAGGCGGTGGAGAAGGGCCTGACCCGCAAGCCGTGGGTCAAGACCACCCTCGCCCCGGGCTCCAAGGTCGTCACCGACTACTTCGAGAAGGCGGGCCTGACCCCGTACCTCGACAAGGTCGGCTTCAACCTCGTCGGCTACGGCTGCACCACCTGCATCGGCAACTCCGGCCCGCTGCCGGAGGAGGTCTCCAAGGCGGTCAACGAGCACGACCTCGCCGTCACCTCGGTGCTCTCCGGCAACCGCAACTTCGAGGGCCGGATCAACCCCGACGTCAAGATGAACTACCTGGCGTCCCCGCCGCTGGTCGTCGCCTACGCGATCGCCGGTTCCATGAAGGTGGACATCACCCGCGAGGCCCTCGGGTACGACCAGGACAACAACCCGGTCTTCCTGAAGGACATCTGGCCCTCCGAGGCCGAGGTCAACGACGTCGTGGCGAACGCCATCGGCGAGGACATGTTCTCCAAGTCCTACTCCGACGTCTTCGCCGGCGACGCCCAGTGGCAGGCGCTGCCCGTCCCGACCGGCGACACCTTCGAGTGGGACGCCGAGTCCACCTACGTGCGCAAGCCCCCGTACTTCGAGGGCATGGGCATGGAGCCGGCCCCGGTGGAGGACATCACCGGCGCCCGCGTGCTCGCCAAGCTGGGCGACTCGGTCACCACCGACCACATCTCCCCGGCCGGCGCCATCAAGGCCGACACCCCGGCCGGCCAGTACCTCACGGAGCACGGCATCGAGCGCCGCGACTTCAACAGCTACGGCTCGCGCCGCGGCAACCACGAGGTCATGATCCGCGGCACGTTCGCCAACATCCGCCTGCGCAACCAGATCGCGCCGGGCACCGAGGGCGGCTACACCCGCGACTTCACCCAGGACGGCGGTCCGGTGTCGTTCATCTACGACGCCTCCCGCAACTACATCGAGCAGGGCATCCCGCTGGTCGTCCTGGCCGGCAAGGAGTACGGCTCCGGCTCGTCCCGCGACTGGGCCGCCAAGGGCACCGCGCTGCTCGGCGTCAAGGCCGTCATCGCCGAGTCCTACGAGCGCATCCACCGCTCGAACCTCATCGGCATGGGCGTCCTGCCGCTGCAGTTCCCGGAGGGCCACACCGCCGAGTCCCTCGGTCTGACCGGTGAGGAGACCTTCTCCGTCGCCGGCGTCACCGAGCTCAACGAGGGCACCACCCCGCGCACGGTGAAGGTCACCACCGACACCGGCGTCGAGTTCGACGCGGTCGTCCGCATCGACACCCCCGGTGAGGCCGACTACTACCGCAACGGCGGCATCCTGCAGTACGTGCTGCGCAGCCTGATCCGCAAGTAAGCGGTCCGGCAGGGCGGGCGAGGGCCGCATCCCCGGCGGAGGGGGTGCGGCCCTCGCCGTCGCCGCCGCCGCGCGGTGCGCCCCCGCCGGACGACGGACGGCGGCGCGGTACCCGTTTACAACCGCGCCGCCCGGCGTTACGGTCCCCTCACGGACGAGGTGGGAGCGCTCCCATCGGTGGCGGACCGGAACCCGCCGCCGGGAGGCTCCCGCCTCGCCCCCTCACGCACCCCTGCACGATCCGTCCACCCCACGCCGCGGACAGGTGTGTCATGATCGCAACAAGATCGGAGGGCGGTGCGGCTCCCCGGCCGGTCCTCCCCACCCGCGCCCGAGCCCTCTTCCTCGTCCTGGTCTCCCTGCTCGCCACCCTTCCGGCCGTCGGCCTGGCCGTGACGGCGGGCAGTGGGGCGGAAGCCCATGCCACCCCCGTGAAGCCCGGCGGCCGCACCTTCCTGTGCCGGCGGGACGCGCCGACCGGCACCGGCGGGATCAAGCCGGTCCGCCCGGCCTGCAGGGCCGCCGCACAGGCCGGCGGCATCACCCCCTTCTCCCACCGGTTCTCCGTCCTGCGCTCCGACGGCGCCGGCCGCACCCGCGGCTTGGTGCCCGACGGACGGCTGCGCGGCGACGGGAACGCCGGCTTCACCGGCTTCGACACGCCCGGCGCCGACCGGCCGCCCACCCGCCTCGCCGCGGGCGCGACCGGCGGCGCCGCCTGCGACGGCCAGGACGTGACGGCCCACGACGCCGGCCGCACCGGCTCCCTCGGCCCGGGGGAGGGCGCGACGTCCGGCCGCGTGGTCCCCGGCCCGGGCGGTGACGGTGCGACGTCCCCGTCCCGCCGGGCCGGCTGACCGCGCCCGTGGGCGGCCCCGACGGCGTGTCCGGCCGTCATCGGGGCCGCCCGCACCCCCTTCAGTCGGCCAACAGGGCGTCGAGCCAGTCCAGTTGGCGCCGCACATGGACCGCGTCCCCGCCCTCGTGCCCGTTGAAGGGATAGGCGTGGAGCACCGTGGCCGGATTCCCGCCCGTGCGCTCCGCGTACCGGTTGAACGCCGCGTACGCCCCGCTCGGCGGGCAGACCGTGTCGCGCAGCCCCACCCCGAAGTGGGCCGGGGCGTGCGCGCGCCGGGCGAAGGAGACGCCCTCGACGTAGGAGAGGGTGCGGCGGGCGGCCTCCTCGGCGCCCCGGTGCACCGAGAGGTAGGCGGTGATCTCGCCGTACGGGGGCAGGTCGGTGAGGTCCAGGGCGCGGTGGATGCCGCACAGCAGCGGGGCGGTGACCAGGACCGCCGCCAGGTCCGGCACCAGGCCCGCCACGGCCAGCGCGAGCCCGCCCCCCTGGCTGTTGCCCACGGCGGCGACGCGGCCGGCGTCCACCCCCGGCAGCGCCCGTACGGCGGCCACCGCGCGCACCGCGTCGGTGATCAGCCGGCGGTAGTGGTAGTCCCGCGGGTCGAGCAGACCGCGCACCGCGGGGCCGGGACCGCCCGGCGCGGTGGCGTGCGGATCGGGGGTGTCGCCGCCGCAGCCGTACTGGTCGCCCTGCCCCCGGTTGTCCATCAACAGGTGCGCGTACCCGGCGTTCACCCAGGTCAGCCGCTCGTGCGGCAGCCCGCGCCCGCGCCCGTACCCCGCGAACTCCACCACCGCCGGCAGGGGTTCGGCCACGCCCGCCGGGAGGCTGAACCAGGCGCGCACCGGATCGCCGGCGAAGCCGCGGAACGTCACGTCCCAGGACTCGGTGAGCCGCAGCCCGTTCTCCACCGGCCGCACCGAGACCAGCGGGTCCCCCGCCTCCGACGCCTCCTCCACCGTGCGCTCCCAGAAGGCGTCGAAGTCGGCGGGCTCGTCGACGTCCGGGCGGTGGCGCTCCAGTTCAGCCGGAGGCAGGTCGAACGCGGGCACGGGGCACCTCGCAGGATCGAAGCGGGGTCGGACGGGCGGTCCGTCCGATCGTTGCGGTCACGGACCGGAAAGTTCCGGGGACGCTAACAGACCAAGGCCTCCTTCCACAGCCGTGCGTACCGGATCCTTCCTCGGGGCGATCTCTCGGATTTTCTCTGCCGCCCCACCCATTGACACCACTTACCGCTCCTCATAGGTTGCCGCAAGTTACCGGCAAGAGCTCGAAAGTTTCGGTTCCGCGTCACAGACACGGGAGGCCCGAACCATGAGCACCCCCACCACGTCGGCCCCACCGCCGGGCGCGCAGGACCCGCCGCCGACGAGGACACCGCCCCGACGCACGCGCTCACCCGCCCGCACCGGCCGGCGGCGCGCGCTGCGCAAGGACTGGCAGCTGTACTCGCTGGCCGTGCTGCCGCTGCTGTTCTTCCTGGTGTTCCGCTATCTGCCGATGATCGGCAACGTGATCGCGTTCCGCCGGTTCGAACCGGGCGGCTCGGTCTTCGGCGAGTACTGGGTGGGACTGCGCTACGTCGAGATGTTCCTGTCCGACCCCACCTTCTGGCAGGTCTTCAGGAACACCCTGTGGATGGGCGGACTCACGCTCGTCTTCTGCTTCCCGATCCCCGTCGTGCTCGCCCTGCTGCTCAACGAGGTCCGCAGGAAGCCGCTGAAGCGGTTCGTGCAGTCGGTGTCGTACCTGCCGCACTTCCTGTCGATCGTGATCGTCGCCGGCATCACGCTGCAGATGCTCGCCACCGACGGCCCGGTCAACCACGTCCTGGGCTGGTTCGGGCACGACCCGATCCGGTTCATCCAGGAACCCGGCTGGTTCCGCGCCGTCTACGTCGGCTCGGAGATCTGGCAGACCGCCGGCTGGGGCACGATCCTCTACCTCGCCGCGCTCACCACCATCGACGAGGACCTGTACGAGGCCGCCCGCATCGACGGCGCCGGCCGCTGGCGGCAGATCTGGCACGTCACCCTGCCCGGCATCCGTCCCACCATGATCACACTGCTGATCCTCAACATCGGCACGTTCATGGCCGTCGGTTTCGAGAAGGTCCTGTTGCTCTACAACCCGCTGACGTATCCGACCGCCGACGTGATCTCCACCTACCTCTACCGGACGGGCGTGGAGTCCAACAGCTTCAGCTACGCCGCCGCGATCGGCCTGTTCGAGGCGGTCATCGGCCTGGTGCTGATCACCTCGGCCAACCAGCTGTCGCGCCGCACGGTGGGGACGAGCCTGTGGTGAGCGTCCACCGGCCGACCCGCGGCCACCGCGTCTTCCAGGGTGTCAACGGCGTGGTCCTCACCCTCGTGGTCCTGGTGACGCTGTACCCCTTCGTCAACATCGTCGCCCGCTCCTTCAGCGGGGAGCGGCAGATCCGCGCCGGCGAGGTGACGCTGTGGCCCAGGGGCTTCGACCTCACCACGTACGAGATCGTCCTCAACGACTCGATGTTCTGGCGCAACTACGGCAACACCGTCTTCTACACGGTGGTCTCCACCGCCGTCGCCATGGTGCTGACCACCTGTTACGCCTACGTCCTGTCGAAGAAGGACCTCAAGGGGCGCGGCGCCCTCGTCGGGATCGCCGTCTTCACCATGTTCTTCACCGGCGGCCTCATCCCGAACTACGTCCTGATCACCAGCCTCGGCCTGAAGAACAGCGTGTGGGCGATCGCGCTGCCGAACGCGATCAGCGTCTTCAACCTGCTGGTGATGAAGGCCTTCTTCGAGAGCCTGCCGTCGGAACTGGAGGAGGCCGCGCAGATCGACGGCCTCGGCACGTACGGCATCCTGCTGCGGATCGTGCTGCCGCTGTCCAAGGCGGTCGTCGCCACCATGGTGCTCTTCTACTCGGTGTCCTTCTGGAACTCCTGGTTCTCCGCGTTCCTCTACATGGACCGCACCGAACTGATGCCGGTCACGGTCTACCTGCGGAACCTGCTCGCGGGCGCCACCGGGGGCACCGGCGCCGGCGCGGCCACCGAGCAGCTCACCCAGGTCTCGGCGAACATCCAGGCCGTCACGATCGTGCTCACCTCGCTGCCGATCCTCTGCCTCTACCCCTTCGTGCAGCGCTACTTCGTCTCGGGCGTGATGCTCGGCGCGGTCAAGGGCTGACGACCGCACCCTCCCCCCGAGCCTCCCCGATCCTCCCCCCGATCCGCCGACGCACAAGGGAGTCCCCGTGAAGAACACCGGACAGCTGTCGCGGCGCCAGGTCCTCGGCGCCGCCGGATTCCTCGGCCTCGCCGCCCTCACCGGCTGCGGCGGCGGAGGCGACGGCGGCGACGCCGAGGACCTGTCGAAGAAGCGCAAGGGCGCCATGAAGGACTACCGCGCCGGCGAGCAGTTCAAGGCCACCGAGCCGCTCACCTTCTCCCTCCTGCACAACAACAACCCGGTCTACCCGCTGAAGGGCGACTGGCTGTTCTGGAAGGAGCTCACCCGGCGCACCGGCGTCACCCTCGAGGCCACCCCGGTCCCGCTGAGCGACTACGAGAAGAAGCGCAGCCTGCTGATCGGCGCGGGCGACGCCCCCCTCCTCATCCCCAAGACCTACCCGGGCCAGGAGACCGCGTTCGTCTCCTCGGGCGCGATCCTCCCGGTCAGCGACCACGTGGACCTGATGCCCCACTTCCGGGACAAGGTCAGGAGATGGAACCTCCAGCCGGAGGTCGACTCGCTGCGCCAGTCCGACGGCCGCTACTACCTGCTGCCCGGACTGCACGAGAAGGTCAGGCAGAGCTACTCGCTGGCCCTGCGCACCGACGTCCTCGACCGGCACGGCCTGAGCCTGCCCACCACCTGGGACGAGGTGTACACGACCCTCAAGGCGCTCAAGGAGGAGTACCCCGACCGCTACCCCCTCACCGACCGCTGGAGCACCAACACCCCCTTCCCCGTCGGCGCGCTGTCCCAGTACCTCGGTCAGGCGTACGGCGTCCGGGCCGGCTGGTCGTACCTGAACACCAGCTGGGACGCGAAGGCGCGGACGTTCGTCTTCACCGGCGCCACGGACGCCTACCGCGGGTTCGTCGAGTACCTGCACAAGCTGGTCGCGGAGAAGCTGATGGACCCCGAGAGCTTCACCCAGACCGACGACGAGGCGGTCCGGAAGATCCTCTCGGAGAAGTCCTTCGCGATCAGCGCCAACCCGCAGGAGCTGGTGCAGAACTACCGCTACAACCTCGGCAAGCAGGTCAAGGGCGCCACCATCGAGATGATCCCGGTGCCGATCGGACCCGCCGGGCCGGTCGTGCCGGGCGGCGCCCGCCTGGAGAACGGCCTGATGATCTCCAGCAAGGCCCTGGAGAGCGACGACTTCGTCGCCCTGATGCAGTTCGTGGACTGGCTCTGGTACTCCGACGCCGGCCAGGAGCTGAGCAAGTGGGGCGTGGAGAACACCACCTTCACCCGCTCCGGCCCCGGGAAGTACGCACTCGAGCCCGGCATCAGCCTCATGGGCTCCGACCCGGACGCCCCCAAGGACCTCCAGAAGGACTTCGGCTTCTCCAACGGCGTCTTCGCCTACGGCGGCAGCTGGGCCCTGGTCTCCTCCTCCTTCGGCCCCGACGAGAAGAGGTTCACCGACGTCATGGCCTCCCGCGAGCAGCTGCCCGTCGACCCGCCGCACCCGCTGCGCGCCGAGGAGCAGGAGCAGGCCACCCTCTGGGACACCCCGCTGAAGGACCACGTCACCCAGAACACCCTGCGGTTCGCCCTCGGCAAGCGCCCGCTCTCCGAGTGGGACGACTACGTCGAGGAGCTGAGGGCCAAGAACATGGACCGGTTCATCGACCTGCACAACCAGGCCCACGAACGGTTCGCGAAGGAGAACGGGTGACCCGCGTCCCCGCCCCGGCGGGACGGACGGCGGCCGCCCGGCCGCCGCACGCCGTGGACACCGTACGGGCCGACGCCTTCGGCACCGGCCCGCTGTCCCGCGCCGCCGCCCTGATCCACACGCTCGTCACCGTCGAGGCCCTGCTGCTGCTCACCGCGGCGCCGGGCCTCGCCGGCCTCTTCCTGCTCGTCCCCGACCCCGCCAACCTGCCCCTCGCCGCCCCCTGCCTGCTGCCCCTGGGCCCGGCCACCTCCGCCGCCCTCTACGCCCTGCACCACCGCGGCCGCGACCTCGCCGCGCTCCACCCGGCCCGCGCCTTCCTGCGCGGCTGGCGGCTGAACACCCTGCCCGTGCTGAGGCTGTGGGCGCCGCTGCTCGCCTGGCTCACGGTGATCGCCTTCACCCTCACCCACTTCCCCGCCACCGGACTCCCCGGCTGGTGGGCGCTGCTGCTCGCGCTGATCGGCACCGGCTCCCTGCTGTGGGGCGCGCACGCCCTGGTCCTCACCTCCCTGTTCACCTTCCGCGCCCGCGACACCGCCCGCCTCGCCGCCCACTTCCTGCCGCGGCACCCCCGCGCCACCCTCGGCGCCCTCTCGCTGCTGATCCTCACCGCCGCCGGCACCGCCCTGCTCACCGAGGCCCTGCCCGCCCTGCTCGCCGCCCCGCTGCTGCTGTCCCTGCTGCACAGCAGCCGCCCGGTGATCGCCGAGACCCGGGAGGACTTCACCGCCTGACCGCGCCCCGCACCCCGAGGGTCCCCCGCGGCGGCGACCACCGCCCGTGCACCGGGGCCGGCACCGACCTGCCCGCCGGCGGACGGACCGGAGGGGACCAGCCGCCCGCCCCCGGCCCGCCCGGCGCGGCGGTCCCGCCGCTTCAGTGAATGGTCCGTCCCCGCTCGTCCGGCACCCCGGACTTGCGCAGGAAGTAGCTGTTGACCTGGTCGCGCCACTCGCGGGCGCTGCACAGCTGCTCCTCGAACCGCTCCGCCACCCGCGCGTGACGGGCCGGGTCCACCAGGTCCGCGAGGCCCGCCCACACCCGGCGGGCCTCCTCGGCCTCCTCGACACCCTCGAAGTGCGTGTCGTAGATGTGCTGGATCACCGTCCTCCCGCTGTGCAGCACATGCCCGTAGGGCACGTGGTGGAAGAACAGCAGCAGCTCGTCGGGGCAGGTCTGCGGCGACTCGTACACCCCGGACCACGGCTCGGCGTACTGACCGGCGTACCCGGTGCCGGTCGCCGTGCTGCGGTCGACGCCGACGCCGTCCCGGTCGGCGAAGTGGTAGGTGCCCCAC
Organism: Streptomyces sp. NPDC126497; assembly: GCF_040302425.1. Taxonomy (NCBI): domain Bacteria; kingdom Bacillati; phylum Actinomycetota; class Actinomycetes; order Kitasatosporales; family Streptomycetaceae; genus Streptomyces; species Streptomyces sp. NPDC126497. The sequence continues at coordinate 14,272 of NZ_JBEORT010000032.1, read as the reverse complement.
GGGCTGTACTCGTAGCCGTCCACGCTCGGCCCGTAGTGGTGCCCCGGCTGCACCATGAAGCCGACGCCGAGCGGCGCGGTGTACTTCTCGTACGTCGACCAGGAGCCGTCGAGCACCGCGTGCAGGCCGTCGGCCAGCCGCCGCTCCGCCCCCGGATGGGTCAGCGCGATCCACTCGTCGAGGACGGCCCGCGGATCCGCCGCCGGGTCCCAGGCGAGGCGCCCGAAGGTGTACAGGTTGGCCTGCGCGAGGGGATGACCGGTCCAGAACGGGTCGTCGCCCGCGTTCGACACGGCCACCAGCCCGTCCGCCAGCCGCCCGGTGCTCACCTCCCCGTCCGGCCGGAACCGCAGCACCCCGCTCCACATCGGACCCAGCCAGCAGGCGTGCCGCTGCTGTCCGGTGTACTCCTGCGTGACCTGCAGTTCCACCGCCAGCCGGGTGCCCGGCACGGCGCCGATCAGCGGGGAGACCGGCTCGCGCACCTGGAAGTCCATCGGCCCGTGCTTGACCTGGAGCACCGCGTTCGCCGCGAACCGGCCGTCCAGCGGGGTGAAGTGGTCGTACGCGGCCCGCGCCCGGTCGGTGGCGCGGTCCCGCCAGTCCTGGCGGTGGTCGTAGACGAACGCCCGCCAGTGCACCGTGCCGCCGTACGGCTCCAGCGCGGAAGCCAGCAGGTTCGCGCCGTCGGCGTGCGAGCGGCCGTACGCGAAGGGGCCGGGCTGCCCCTCCGAGTCGGCCTTGACGACGTACCCGCCGAAGTCGCCGATCTCCTCGTACACCCGCCGGGTCGCCTCCGCCCACCAGGCGCGCACCGCCCCGTCCAGCGGGTCGGCGGTGGGCAGCCCGCCCAGCACCATCGGCGCGGCGAAGGTGACCGACAGATGCGTGCGGATGCCGTACGGACGCAACGCGTCGGCGATGGCGGCGACCTCGCCGATCCGGTCGGTGAGGAGGCGGGCCTCGGCCGCGTGCACGTTGACGTTGTTGACGGCGACGGCGTTGATCCCGCAGGCCGCGAGCAGCCTGCCGTACGCCCGCACCCGGTCCAGGTCCCCGCGCGCCCGTCCGTCGGCCCAGAACAGCGAACCGCCCGCGTAGCCGCGTTCGACCTGGCCCATGACCGGGTGCACGGCCACGTTGTCCCAGTGGTCCAGCATGCGCGAGGCGAACGCCGGACGGTGCTCCTCGCGGGCCCGCTCGCCGGCGAAGGCGTCCTCCCCGAGCCGTACCACGTGGAACAGGCCGTACAGCAGGCCCCGGCCGCCGGACGCGGTGACGGTCGTGGTGCCGCCCCGGCGCGTCAGCGCGTAGCCCTCGTCACCGAGCCCGTCGGTCACTTCGAGCACCAGCTCGGCGTCCCCGCCGCCGCCTCGCACGACCCGTCCGCCGAACCGCTCGCAGGCGTCGGTCAGTTCACCGTGCACCGTGTCCACCAGCGGTCCGTCGGCGGCGCGGAGCAGCGAACGCCGGCTGCCCACCGCCCGGAACGCGTCCGCCGGCAGCCAGGCCGCGTCGAAGCCGCCGGAGTCCGTCATCCCCGCTCCCCCCTCGGACGCGCCGCCCGGAGGACACCGGGGGCCGCCCCCATTCTGGTGCGGGGGAGACCGGAGAGGTACCCGTCGGGCCGTGGGGAATCCATGGAAGGGCGGGCCCGGGCGGTGCCCGGACCCGCCGCGCGGGTGGAGGCCGGCTCAGCCCAGCAGTTCCACCTCCGCCAGCGTCGCCTCACCGCTCAGCACCAGCCGGTAGTGGCCGTAGGCCTTCGGCTCGTCGACCGAGAAGGCGCGGGTCTGGCGGTCCCAGCGGAAGGTCTCGTCCGTCCGCCGGTCCAGGTCGGTCCACTCCTCCCCGTCGGCCGAGCCCTGCAGCACCCAGCCCGTGGGCGCCTCGGCGCGGTCCGAGGAGGTCAGCGTGTACTGCACCGCCTCGGTCTCCCCGGTGACGGGCAGCTCCACGGTGGACACCGCGGCGCCGGTCGCCGAGGTGTCGTCGAACAGGGCGCCGGAGCCCTCCAGCGCGTCCTCGCGGGGCGTGGGCACCTCGTCGTCCTTCGTGATCGACACGGGCGCCGCGTCCTCACCCGTGCCCCACGACGACGGACGCGGGCCCATGTCGAACTCCAGGACACCGCCCCCGGAGACCACCGAGTGCGGCAGCGAAGTGGAGTTCCAGCGCTTGCCGTTGACCTTCAGGCCCTGCACGTAGACGTTCTCGGCGCTGTTCCTCGGCGCCCTGACGACCAGCTCGCGGCCGTTCTCCAGGTGCACGGTGACCTTCTTGAACAGCGGGGAGCCGATGGCGTACTCGCCGCTGCCCATCACCAGCGGGTAGAAGCCGAGCGAGGAGAACAGGTACCAGGCCGACTGTTCGCCGTTGTCCTCGTCGCCGTGGTAGCCCTGGCCGATCTCGCTGCCGGTGTAGAGGCGGGACAGCACCTCGCGCACGTTCTCCTGGGTCTTCCAGGGCTGCCCGGCCGCGTCGTACATGTACAGGGCGTGGTGGGCGACCTGGTTGGAGTGGCCGTACATGCCCATCCGGACGTCCCGCGCCTCGGTCATCTCGTGGATGACGCCGCCGTAGGAGCCCTTGAACTCGGGGGAGGCCGTCTCGGGCGTGGAGAGGTACGCGTCGAGCTTGTCGCCGAGGCCGTCCCGGCCGCCGTACAGGTTGGCCAGGCCCCGGCTGTCCTGCGGGGCGGTGAAGGCGTAGCCCCAGCCGTTGGTCTCGGTGTAGTCGTGGCCCCACACGCGCGGGTCGTACGCGGAGGACTCCACGCGCCAGTTCCCCTCGGCGTCCTTGCCCTGGAAGAAGCCGGCCTCGGGGTCGAAGAGGTTGACGTAGTCCTGGGCGCGGTCGAGGAAGTACGCCGACTCCTCCCGGTAGCGCTTCTCGCCCGTCTTCCGGTGGAGGGCCTCGCCCATCTTCGCGATGCCGTAGTCGTTGAGGTAGCCCTCCAGCGCCCACGACAGGCCCTCGTGCGTCTCGGTGCCGGTGTAGCCGAGGAACGGCGAGGTCGCCATGCCCTTGCGGCCCACACCGGACGAGGGCGGCACCACGGTGGCGTTCTTCACCGCCGCGTCGTACGCGGCCTCGGCGTCGAAGTCGACGCCCTTGACGTACGCGTCGGCGAACGCGACGTCCGAGGAGGTGCCGGTCATCAGGTCGGCGTAGCCGGGGGAGGACCAGCGGGAGGTCCAGCCGCCGTCCTTGTAGTGCTGCACGAACCCGTCGACCAGCTCACCGGCCTTGGACGGGGTCAGGAAGGAGTACGCCGGCCAGGTGGTCCGGTAGGTGTCCCAGAAGCCGTTGTTGACGTACACCTTGCCGTCGACGATCTTCGCGCCGGTGTGCGTCGGGGTGTCGGCCGACTCCATCCTCGAGAAGGGGGAGGCGTACTTGTACGTCCCGTCCACCTTCTCGTGGCCGGAGTTCGGGTACAAATACAGCCGGTAGAGGCTGGAGTAGAGCGTGGTCAGCTGGTCCGGGGTGGCGCCCTCGACCTCGACCTTGCCGAGGATGCGGTCCCACTGGCGCTGGGCGTCGCGCCTGACCTCGTCGAAGGAGGTGCGGCTCGGCAGCTCCTGGCGCAGGTTGTCCTTCGCCTGCTCGACGCCGATCAGCGAGGTCGCCAGGCGCAGCGTCACCGTGCGGTCCTCGCCGGCGTCGAAGCGCAGGTAGCCCTTGACGCCCTTGGCGTCGCCCTCGACGACCCTCTTGTCGAACTCGCCGTACACGAACAGCCGGGTGGCGCCCGTGGAGAGCCCGGACTTGACGTCCGAGTAGCCGGTGAAGGTGCCGTTCTCCTCGTCGAGGGTCAGGCCGGCCTGGTCGGTGACGTTGTCGAAGAGCACGCTCGCGTCGTCGCCGGGGAAGGTGAAGCGCATCGCCGCCGCGTGGTCGGTCGGCGCCATCTCCGCCTTCAGGCCGTTCTCGAAGCGCACGCCGTAGTAGTGGGGCCGCGCGGTCTCGTTCTCGTGCCGGAACGCCAGCTCGCGCTCCTCACGGCCGGTGTCCGGGGTGCCGGAGGCGGCGGACGGCATCACCTGGAAGGTCTGCCGGTCGCCCATCCAGGGGCTCGGCTCGTGGCTCGCGCTGAACGCCTGGATCGTCGGCAGGTTGTCCGCGTTGTTGCCGCGCGCGTAGTCGTACAGCCAGCTCAGCGAACCGGCGTTGGTGACCGGGGTCCAGAAGTTGAAGCCGTGCGGCACGGCCGTCGCGGGGAAGTTGTTGCCGCGCGAGAACCCGCCGCTGGAGTTGGTGCCCCGGGTCGTCACCGCGTAGTCGGAGAGGTGGGCCTTCGGCCGCTCGGGCTTGACCGGCTTCAGCGCCACGTCGTCCAGCCAGCCGCGGAACTTGGTCTCACCCTTGGGGGAGTCGTACGCCACCAGGATCCGGTCGACGGTCTTGCCGGCGGCCACCGAGCCGATCCGGGAGACCACGTTGTTCCACTGGTTGACGTACAGGATCTTCGAGGCGCCCTGCCCCCGCGGGGTGAGCGGGAAGCCGTGCTGGTCGGTGGCGCGCAGGTCGCTCAGATAGGTGCCGTCGGTGAAGGCGAGGTCGACGGAGACGTTGGTGGAGTCGTAGTCGAGATCGCCGTCCGCCATCGACGGGAAGACGCGGTACGACAGTTCGGTGTTCCGCTCGACCCTCGTGTGGACGTCGAACACCTTGTTGTACGAGTACGCCCGCCCGTCGCTGGTGTGCCGGCCGGCGTAGCGCAGGGCGCGCTTGCCGGTGAACCCGGCGCCCGCCTTGGCCGTCGGCGAGCCGGTGGGGCCGCGGTCGACCAGCGAGAGCATGTCCTGCGGGAAGGGCGCCTCGTCGTCGCCGGTGGAGAACTGGACGTCGGCGAGCTGGACGATGCCGCCGCCGCCGTTCCTGGTGATCTCCAGCCGGAAGTGCCGGTACTCGGCGACGGCGGCGGCGTCGATGTCGTAGAGCCTGGTCTGGAAGCGCTGCGCGAACGTCTCGCCCGAGCGGGTGTCGAGGGTCTTCCACTCCTCGCCGTCGGTGGATCCCTTGAGGGTCCAGTCCCTCGGGTCGCGCTCGGCGGCGTCGTTGGCGGAGGTGAGGGCGTAACGGACCGCCCTCACGGGGGCGTCCAGGTCGAACTCCACCCAGCCGGTGGACTCGAAGGCCAGCCACTTGCTGCTCGGCTCGCCGTCGACGAGGTTCTCCTTCACCTCCCCGCCGCCGGTGTTCTCCGCGCTGGCGCGCACGTCCGTGACGTGGTCGGTGACGTTGCCCGGAATGCCCGAGCTGTAACCGCCGTCCACCCCCGAGGCGCGCTTCCGGCCGCCCCGCGTGGTGTCGACGGTGTTCTGCCAGTCCGGGGCGGGCTCCCCGGCCTCGAACGACGACGCGAACGCGCGGTCCGCCTTCGGGGGCGCCTTCGGCAGCGCCACCGCGACGCCCTGGGAACCCGCGGCCAGAGCGAAGGCGGTCGCCGCGACGACCGCCGTCCCCCATCTGTGCCGAACCCTGCTGTGCATGCGTGAGGACCCTCCCTGCGCTGGACAACGTTGTCAAACAGATGCGCAAGGTCCAGTAGCGCGCCAAGTGACCCCTGGTGTCAAGGGTGTTGAATGCGGCATTCCAGTCCGGCGGCAATGATTTCTCCGCCGGGGAACGCGCGGGAGGCCGATATTCCCGCGAGGTCTCAACTCGGAAAAGACCGGAGGTGAACCTTGCGTTCGATCTTGCTCCGTCGGCGTGAAGTGGACTATACCTGTCGGCACTCCGGGGGCGTCCTCACCGCACCCGACCCGTACCAGCCGCACCTCCTGCACGACCCAGCGTGACCCGAACGCGGTGCCGGGAAGGATCCGGTTCACCGCCTGAGTCCTGGAGAAGGCGAGGACTTGAGCATGGGATCCACTTCCGCCGAGAACGACGGCACCGGTTCCACCGGGGACCACGGCACCGGCGTGGGACGCCGCGCACTGATCAAGCGGTCCGCCGCGCTCGGCCTGGCTTCCGCACCGGCGATGAGTTTCCTGTCCGCGTGTGCCAGCGGGGGCGGGGGCGACGATTCCGGTGAGAACGAGGGCAAGGCGTCCGAGTCCAATCCGTTCGGCGTCAAGAAGGGCAGCAAACTCGACGTCGTCATCTTCAAGGGCGGTTACGGCGACGACTACGCCAAGGCGTGGGAGGCCGCGTTCAAGAAGAAGTGGGGCGTCACCTCCGTCCACACCGGCACCCAGGAGATCACGGGCAAGCTCCAGCCCCGCTTCAACGCGGGCAACCCGCCGGACATCGTCGACGACTCCGGCAACCAGCAGATCCCGATCGACGTGCTCGCCAAGAACGGCCAGCTCCTCGACCTCGCCGACGTGCTGGACGCGCCGTCGGTCGACGACCCGGCCACGAAGGTCCGCGACACCCTGATCCCCGGCACGCTCGACGCCGGTCTGCAGGAGGGCAAGGTCGTCGCCCTCAACTACATCTACACGGTGTGGGGTCTGTGGTACTCCGGCAAGCTCTTCCGGGAGAAGGGCTGGGAGGCGCCCAGGACCTGGGACGACTTCCTCGCCGTCTGCGAGGACGCCAAGGCCCAGGGCATCGGCGGCCTCGCCCACCAGGGCAAGTACCCGTACTACATCAACGTCGCCATCATGGACCTGATCGCCAAGAAGGGCGGCCTGGACGCCATGAAGGCGATCGACAACCTCGACCCCAAGGCGTTCGTGGGCTCCGACGCCGCCACCGAGGCCGTCGAGGCCGTCTACGAGGTCGTCGAGAAGGGCTATCTGATGCCCGGGACCAACGGCCTGACCCACACCGAGTCGCAGACCCGCTGGAACCAGTACAAGGCCGCCTTCATCACCAGCGGTTCCTGGCTCGAGAACGAGCAGCTCAAGACGACGCCGGCGGACTTCGACATGAAGTTCCTGCCGATGCCGCTGCTGCCGGACAGCGCGCTGCCGTTCGAGGCGATCCGGGCCGGCTCCGGCGAGCCGTTCATCATCCCGTCCAAGGCCAGGAACCTCCCGGCGGCCAAGGAGTTCATGCGGATGATGCTCTCCAGGGAATGGTCGACGCTGTTCGCCAAGGAGGCGAACTCGCTGACCATCCTGAAGGACGGCGTCGATCCGGACGTCCGGCTGCGGCCGGGCACCCAGTCCACCGTCGAGGCCTCCAAGGCGGCCGGCGACCACACCTTCCGCTACCTGTACACCGAGTGGTACAGCGAGATGAACTCCGCCATCGAGAACGCCTCCAACGAGCTGATGGCCCGGCGCATCCAGCCCAAGGAATGGCTCAAGCGGGCCCAGACCGCGGTCGACAAGCAGGCCAAGGACCCGGATGCGAAGAAGAACCACCGCGACTGATGCTCGCTCGACCGACCGCATTCCGGACCGGGACGCATCCCGGTCCGCAGCGGCCACACCCAGGGGCAGGACCGTCATGCGCAAAGGGCAGCACCGGTTCGTCGCGGGATTCCTCTTCCTTCCCGTGGCGCTCTATCTGATATTCGTCATCTGGCCGTACGTCCAGACCTTCGGCTATTCGCTGACCGACTGGAAGGGGCAGTCGCAGACCTTCGCATTCGTCGGCCTGGACAACTACACGGCGTTGTTCCAGGACGACGTCTTCATGGGCGCCATCCGGCACAACATCCTGTTCCTGGTGTTCGTCCCGGTGATCACCATTCTGCTCGCGCTGTTCTTCGCCTTCATGCTGAACGCGGGCGGACGCGGCCGTTCCGGAGGGGTCTCCGGAGTCGCCGGATCGGCGTACTACCGGGTGATCTATTTCTTTCCGCAGGTGTTGTCGCTGGCGATCCTCGCCGTCCTCTTCGGCGCCGTCTACCGCAGTGACGGCGGCGGCATGCTCAACGGGGTCCTGATCGAACTGGGGCTCGTCGACAGGAACGATCCCGTGGAATGGCTCAACGAGCCGGACTTCGTGCTGTGGGCGCTCATCGCGGTGGTCGTCTGGCACGGCGTCGGTTTCTATCTGGTGCTCTTCTCCGCCGCCATGCAGTCCATTCCGCGGGACATCTACGAGGCCGCGCTCATCGACGGAGCGGGCCGGGCCCAGTCCTTCTTCCGCATCACCCTGCCACTGCTGTGGGACTCCGTGCAGACCGCCTGGGTCTATCTCGGCATCGTCGCGATGGACATGTTCATCCTGGTCTCCACCATGACCTCCGGCCGGGGCTACGGCGGCGGCCCCGACCACGCCAGCGAGGTCATGGCGACCGTGATGATGCGGAACTTCCTCGTGTACGGCCGCAGCGGCTACGCCTGCGCCATGGGCGTGGTCATGCTGCTCCTCACCCTGATCGTGTCCGTGGTCATGCTGCGCGCCACCCGTCGCGAGCGCATCGAGTTCTGAGGCGGAGCAACGACGATGAGCGCACCTCTCAAGGAAACCGCCCCCGCACAGGGCCCCACCCCGCCGCCGGCCGGCAGGGGCGCCGTCCGCCCGGGCGACCGGCGCGGCGAAGGCGTCGTGCTGAACGTCTTCTCGCACGGCTTCCTCGCCCTGTGGGCGGTGCTGATCGTGCTGCCGCTGCTGTGGCTGGTGCTCAGCTCCTTCCGGACCGACGCGCAGATCGGCGGCTCCGCCTTCGGCCTGCCGCGGAACTGGGACTTCGGCGTCTTCTCCCGCGCCTGGGAGAAGGGCATCGGCGACTACTTCGCCAGCACGGTCATCGTGCTGGCGATCTCGGTGCCGCTGACGATGCTGCTGGGCTCCATGGCGGCCTACGTACTGGCCCGCTACACGTTCCGGGGCAACCGCCTGCTGTACTACTTCTTCGTCGCCGGCGCGATGTTCCCCGTCTTCCTGGCCCTGGTGCCGCTGTTCTTCATGGTCAAGCGGCTGGACATGCTGAACACCTACCACGGCCTGGCCCTGGTGTACGTGGCCTACTCGCTGCCGTTCACGGTGTTCTTCCTGCACGCCTTCTTCCGGACCCTGCCCACGGCGGTCTTCGAGGCGGCGGTCCTCGACGGCGCCTCGCACACCCGGACCTTCTTCCAGGTGATGCTCCCCATGGCCAAGCCCGGTCTGCTGAGCGTCGGCATCTTCAACACGCTGGGCCAGTGGAACCAGTACATCCTGCCGACGGTGCTGATGCAGCCGCAGAGCGGTGACGATCCGGAACGCTACGTGCTGACCCAGGGACTGATCCAGCTCCAGCAGCAGCAGGGGTACGCCTCCGACCTCCCGGTGCTCTTCGCGGGCGTGACGATCGCCATGGTTCCCATGCTGGTGGTCTACCTGTCCTTCCAGCGCCAGGTGCAGGCCGGTCTCACCTCCGCCACCTTGAAGTAACCCTTCGGAACCCCTCGCGCACACGCCGCTCCCGTCCCTGGAAGCGGCGCGTGCCGCTGTGTCCGTGCACCCGGAAACAGTTCAACCTCTTGACGGGAGGCGACCCGAACGGCTCAGCTTAGAGTTCACTAGTTGGACATAGGGGCCCCGCCGAAGCGGCCCCGCGCGCAGGAGGTCGTCGTGGAGACTCCGGGGTCGCAGTCGTCGCTGCACCGAGCCAACCTGGAGCGGGTCGTTCGAGCAGTACGCCTTGCGGGTTCCCTCACCCAGGCCGAGATCGCGAGGACGACCGGCCTGTCCGCGGCCACGGTCTCCAACATCGTCAGGGAACTGAAGGACGGCGGAACGGTCGAGGTCACGCCCACCTCGTCGGGCGGCCGACGGGCCCGCAGCGTCTCGCTGAGCGGGGACGCCGGGATCGTCGTCGGGGTCGACTTCGGGCACACCCATTTGCGGGTCGCGGTCGGGAACCTCGCCCATCAGGTGCTGGCCGAGGAGTCCGAGCCGCTGGACGTGGACGCGTCCTCGGCCCAGGGACTGGCCCGGGCGGAGCAGTTGGTCAACCGGCTGATCGAGGCGACCGGGGTGAGCCCGTCCAAGGTCGCGGGCGTGGGCCTCGGCGTGCCGGGGCCGATCGACGTGGAGTCCGGGACCCTGGGCTCGACCGCGATCCTGCCCGGCTGGACCGGCGCCAGGCCCGCCGAGGAGCTGCGGGGGCGGCTCGGCGTGCCGGTGCACGTGGACAACGACGCCAACCTCGGCGCCCTCGGCGAGATGGTCTGGGGCAGCGGCCGGGGCGTGCGCGACCTGGCGTACATCAAGGTCGCCAGCGGCGTCGGCGCCGGCCTGGTGATCGACGGGAAGATCTACCGCGGACCGGGCGGCACCGCGGGTGAGATCGGACACATCACGCTCGACGAGTCCGGTCCCGTCTGCCGCTGCGGCAACCGCGGCTGCCTGGAGACCTTCACGGCCGCGCGCTACGTCCTCCCGCTGCTGCAGCCCAGTCACGGCACCGACCTGACGATGGAGGGCGTCGTGCGGCTGGCGCGGGACGGGGACCCCGGGTGCCGGCGGGTGATCGCCGACGTCGGCCGTCACATCGGCAGCGGGGTCGCCAACCTCTGCAATCTGTTGAACCCGAGCCGGGTGGTCCTCGGCGGTGATCTCGCCGAGGCCGGCGAGCTGGTGCTCGGGCCGATCCGGGAGTCCGTCGGCCGCTACGCGATCCCCAGTGCGGCACGTCAACTGTCCGTTCTGCCCGGGGCACTTGGCGGTCGTGCGGAGGTGCTCGGAGCACTCGCCCTCGCCCTCAGCGAGATGGGTGATTCAACCCTTTTGGACGGAACCATGGGAGGGTCGCTCACCGCGGCGACCCCTGCCTTCACTTAGAGAACGGATGGCACCGTTGCCATCTCGTTAAGGATTTACTTCTTGACGTCGCACGTGTGGCCGAGTTGACTTCCAGCCACCTCGGCCGCAACGACGCGGCCTCGTCAGGGAGGTTTAGTAGAAGTGAACACGCGTATGCGTCGTGCCGCCGTCGCCATCGCCACCGGTGCGATGGCCGTCTCGCTCGCCGCCTGTGGCAGCGCCAAGGAGTCGGGCGACAAGAAGGACTCCGGCGACTCCGCCGCCAAGGGCGACGCCATCAAGGTCGGCCTGCTCCTGCCGGAGAACCAGACCGCGCGGTACGAGAAGCTCGACAAGCCCTTGATCGAGAAGAAGGTCAAGGAGCTCACGAACAACAAGGGCGAGGTTGTCTACAACAACGCCAAGCAGGACGCCAGCCTGCAGAACCAGCAGGTCGAGACGATGATCACCAACAAGGTGGACGTCCTCATCATCGACGCGGTGGACTCCAAGGCCATCGCCGGCTCGGTGAAGAAGGCCAAGGACGCCGGCATCCCGGTCGTGGCCTACGACCGCCTCGCCGAGGGCCCGATCGACGCCTACACCTCGTTCGACAACGTGACCGTCGGCAAGACGCAGGGCGAGGCCCTCCTCGAGGCCCTGGGCGACAAGGCCAAGAAGGGCCAGATCGTCATGATGAACGGGTCCGCCACCGACCCGAACGCGGCCATGTTCAAGGAGGGCGCGCACTCCGTCCTCGACGGCAAGGTGAAGATCGGCCGCGAGTACGACACCAAGGAGTGGAAGCCGGAGAACGCCAACTCCAACATGGAGGGCGCCATCTCCGCCCTCGGCAAGAAGAAGATCGTCGGCGTCTACTCCGCCAACGACGGCATGGCGGGCGGCATCATCACCGCCCTCAAGGCCGCCGGCCTCGACGACGTCCCGGTCACCGGCCAGGACGCCGAACTCGCCGGTGTGCAGCGCATCGTCACCGGTGAGCAGTACATGAGCGTCTACAAGCCGTACCCGCAGGAGGCGGACGTCGCCGCGGAGATGGCCGTGCTGCTGGCCCAGGGCAAGTCGCTGGACTCCGTCGCCAAGGACAAGGTCGACAGCCCCACCGACAAGGGCATCCCGTCGGTGATCGTCCCGGTCGTGTCGCTGACCCAGGAGAACATCAACGACACCGTGATCAAGGACGGCATCTACACCGTCGAGGAGATCTGCTCGGGCAAGTACAAGGCCGCCTGCGACAAGATCGGCCTCAAGTAAGCAGTCCCCACCTCCCGTGACGAGCAGGGGAGTCCGTGACCCGGACCCCCCGCACGGGACCGACTGCCACGCGCTTCCGCCGGCGCCCCGCACACATCAGCCCCGCAAGCTACGCGGGGCGCCGGACGGAACACCCCCCCAAACTTCTGCACAACCTCCCGCCGGGTCAGGCGGCGAAGGAGATGGTTCACGTGTCCGCTACGCCCGTGCTGGCGTTGCGCGGGGTCTCCAAGCGTTTCGGTGCCGTCCAGGCGCTCACCGACGTAGAGCTTGAGGTCCACGCCGGTGAGGTGGTCGCCCTGGTGGGCGACAACGGCGCCGGAAAGTCCACGCTGGTCAAGACGATCGCCGGCGTGCACCCCATCGATGAGGGATCCATCGAGTGGGACGGCAAGACCGTCCAGATCAGCAAGCCCCACGACGCCCAGAACCTGGGCATCGCGACGGTCTACCAGGACCTCGCGCTGTGCGACAACATCGACGTCGTCGGCAACCTCTACCTGGGCCGGGAGATCCGCAGGCGCGGAGTCCTGGACGAGGTGGAGATGGAGCGCCGCTCCCGCGAGCTCCTCGACACCCTGTCGATCCGCATCCCCAGCGTCCGGATCCCGATCGCCTCCCTCTCCGGCGGTCAGCGCCAGGTCGTGGCCATCGCCCGGTCCATGCTCGGCGAGCCCAAGCTGGTGATCCTGGACGAGCCCACCGCCGCCCTCGGCGTCGAGCAGACCGCGCAGGTCCTCGACCTCGTCGAGCGGCTGCGCGAGCGCGGCCACGCGGTCATCCTCATCAGCCACAACATGGCCGATGTGAAGGCCGTGGCGGACAAGGTCGCCGTCCTGCGCCTCGGGCGCAACAACGGCGTCTTCGAGGTCAAGTCGACCTCGCAGGAAGAAATCATCTCCGCCATCACGGGCGCCACGGACAACGCCGTGACCCGTCGTGCGGCGCGCACCAATGGGGAGATCAAGAAGTGAGCACCGAAAAGACCTCCACCCCCACCGAGGACCACGCCGTCAAGAACCCCGAGGCGGCCGCCGCGGCCGTCACCGCGGTCGACCCCCGGCTGCTGGTGCGCGAACAGGGCCTCGCGGGTTACCTCAACGAGTTCAAGCGGAAGATGAAGGCCGGCGACCTCGGCTCCCTTCCCGTCGTGGTCGGCCTGCTGGTCATCTGGGCCATCTTCACCAGCCTGAACTCCAACTTCCTCACCGCCGGCAACTTCTCCGACATGTCCGTCGCCATGGTCGGCACGGGCCTGATCGCCGTCGGCATCGTCTTCGTCCTGCTGCTCGGCGAGATCGACCTGTCGGTCGGCTCGGTCAGCGGTGTCGCGGGCGCCACCTTCGCGGTGCTGAACATCACCCACGGGATGAACGAGATCCTGGCCCTGGTGCTGGCGATCCTCACCGGCACGGTCGCCGGAGCGATCCACGGCGTCATCTTCGCCCGGATCGGCGTGCCGGCCTTCGCCGTGACCCTCGCCGGCCTGCTGTTCTGGCAGGGCTTCATGCTCCAGATCCTGGGCGACAACGGCACCATCAACCTCGACTCCGACGGTCTGGTCGTCAAGCTGACCAGCTACTACTTCTCGGACGTGGCCGCCGCCTACGGCCTGGCGATCGTCGTGACCGCGGCGTACTTCCTCACGGCCTTCTTCGACAACCGCCGCCGCGAGGCCGCCGGTGTGCCGTCCCGCCCGCTGAACGAGATCATCGTGCGGACCGTGCTGCTCGCGGTCCTGGCCTTCGCCGTCGCGATCGTCTTCAACCAGTACAAGGGCCTGCCGCTGGCCGTGGTGATCTTCCTGGCCTTCCTGGTCCTCACGGACTTCGTGCTGCGCCGCACCTCCTACGGCCGCAAGGTGTTCGCGCTCGGCGGCAGCGTCGAGGCGTCCCGCCGTGCCGGCATCAACGTGGAACTGGTCCGGATCTCGGTCTTCGCGATCGCCGGTACGTTCGCCGCGATCGGCGGCCTGTTCGTCGCCTCGAAGATCGCCTCCGCCAACCAGGGCGCCGGTACCGGCGAGTTCCTGATGAACGTCATCGCCGCCGCCGTCATCGGCGGTACCTCGCTCTTCGGCGGCCGTGGCCGCACGTGGGACGCGCTGCTCGGTGTGATGGTCATCGTCTCGATCCAGTACGGACTCGCCCTGGAAGGCATCGCCTCCCCGGTGCAGTACATGATCACCGGTGGTGTGCTGCTGGCGACCGTCGTCATCGACGCGATCACCCGCAGGACCCAGAAGACGGCCGGGCGCGCCTAGGGCCTCTCGTTTGGATCAGGTCGGCCGCGACCGACGGTGCGTCGTGGCCGACCCGAGCGGGGTTTGGTGCGTGCAGATGCAAGGCGGAGG
>NZ_JBEORT010000031.1:0-62599 GCF_040302425.1 Streptomyces sp. NPDC126497 | reverse complement strand
GCCGCGCCGCGGGCACGGGGACCGGTCAGCCGCCCCCCACCGGCCCCACGCGGTCGAGCAGGCCCGTCCGGGCGGCCAGGGCCGCCGCCTCCAGGCGGGAGCCCACACCCAGTTTCATCAGCACCCGTTGGACGTGCGTCCGGGCCGTGGACGGCGCGATGCCCATGCCCGCCGCGATCAGCCGGGTGTCCTCCCCGTCGGCGACCCGCACCAGCACCTCCACCTCCCGGGGCGTCAGCATCCGCAGCAGCCGCGCACCCTCGTCATCCGGCTGCGCGGTGGGGTTCAGCAACTCCCCGAACGCCCCCTGCAACAGCTGCGGCGCCACCGCCGCCTCCCCCGCCCGCGCCTTCATGATCGCCCGCTCGACGCCCTCGATGCGCTCGTCGTGCCGCACGTATCCCGACGCCCCCGCCGCGAACGCCGCCGCGATGCCCCGCGGCGACGGCACCGGCCCCAGCACCACCACCGCCACCTGCGGCCGCTCCCGCTTGATCTTCACCACCGGATCGAACGCCCCCGCCTCCGCCGGCGCCGCCGTCCCCAGCAGACACACCTCGGGCGCCCTGCTGATCACCAGGTCCGCCGCGCCCACGGCCGGCGCAGCCGCCGCCAGCACCCGGTGCCCCCGCAGCTTCAGCGCCGAGGCCAGCGCCTCGGCGAGCAGTCGGTGGTCGTCGACCACCATCAGCCGCACTCCCATCGAACAACCAACCCCCCATAGAAGCGCACCCCCGGATGCCCCCGGAAGCTACACGCTTGTTCGACGTCGCGCTCCCCCTACCGGCGAGAATCGCCCCGGACCGCCGAAATTCTCGCACCGGACGGTGACGGGCGAAGGAGCCGCGACACGCCTGCGGCCCCGCCCCTGACCAGGGACGGGGCCGCGGGAACGCGGAAACCGGATGATCAGCTCGTACCGAAAGCGATCACCAGGTACTCCTTCTCGTCCGAAGCCGACGAGAAGTCACTGGCGTAGACACCGGACATGTACAGGCCGCCCCGGGAGAACAGGATCTCCGCGTACTCCGGGAGCATCCGCGACTCGACGTCCCGCACGGTCTCCGTGGCCGGGTTCTCCATCAGCGTCGTCTGCTTGAAGGTGCCCCCGTCGATGCTGACGACCTGCCCGCCCTTGTCGTACGGCGGACGCTTGTACGCCAGGACGTTGCCGCCGTCCATCCGCAGCGGGGTGATGGTGTAGCCGTCGCCCGCGTCGGCCCGCTGCCCGGTCTGCTTGCCGGTCGCCAGGTCGAAGGCGACGATCTCGTTGGTCTGGACGTACGACTCGCCGCTGCCCTCGTGCTCCTCGGTCGCGATGTACAGCCGGTCGTTGCCGACCGTCAGCCCGCTGCACTTCTCGAGCTTGTAGATGGCGTCGCAGCGGGCCGCGTACTCCTCGCCCGGCGCGGAGATGCGCGTGCGCAGCTTGCCGGTCTTGTTGTCGATGGAGAAGAAGTCCGAGATGCCGCTGCCGTCACCGGCGGAGTCGTTGACGTCGGCGGCGACGACCAGCGGGTCGGTGGAGACGACCGCGGCGTACTCGATGCCCTCGTCCATCTTGTACTCGGTGACCACCTTCCCGCTCTTCGGGTCGATGGTCTGGATGTGCAGCTGCCGCTGCTCGTACGAGCCGCACTTGCGCACCGCGACGAGCTTCGCGCCGCCGCCGTACCCGGAGTCGTAGCAGGAGTCGGACGTCTTGGGCGCCCACAGCTGCTTGCCGGAGGCGACCTCCCAGGCGGCGCCGCCGCTGGTGCTGCCCGCCGCGACGGTACCGCCGCTGATCGTGACGTTGTTGAAGCTGACCGGCATGGTGCCGGACTTGGCCGTCTTGGTCCACACCTCCTTGCCCGCCTCCAGGTCGATCACCGCGACCTGCGTGCAGGACTGCGGGTTCTTCTTGGTCGGCATGGCGGGCTTGAAGATGATCGCCGTCTTGTTGTCCTCGGTGGTCCGGCCGCTGCCCTCGCACACCGGTCCGGGCAGGTCGATCGTCCACTTCTCGGTGCCCTTGGTTCGGTCGTAGCCGACGATCTCGGCGATCCCGCTCTTGGCGTACACCGTGTCGGTCAGCCAGGAGCCGGCGGTGGAGATGCTCGTGACGTCCTTGGGGGTCCTGGGCGCGGGCACCTGGAACAGCACCTTGGAGCCGGTCTCCGCCGGGGCCTTCTCCCGGGCCTCCGAGGAGGTGCCCCCGGTGCCCCCGGCGCCGCCGTTCTTCCCGTCCTCGCCGCCGGTGCCACCGGATTCCGCGGTGGTCTTCCTGTCGTCGTCGTCCTTGCCGGTCGAGGACGCGTACCAGACACCGGCTCCGACGATCAGGGCGATGGCCGCGACCGCCGAGACGATGATGGCGATCTGCGCGTTGAACTTCTTCCCGCCACCGCCCCCCGGCTGCGGCTGCATCGGCATGGTCGGCGGCTGCGGGTACCCGTACCCGGGCTGCCCGTACGGCCCCGGCTGCTGCGGATACCCGTACGGCCCCGGCCCCGGCTGCGGCTGCCCCGGGTACCCGTACCCCGGGGCCGGCGGCTGCTGCGGGTACCCGTACCCGTACCCGGGCCCCTGCGGAGCCGGCGGCGGCGTCACCGGAGGCTGCGGAGCGGCCGGAGGAGCCTGCGGGGTCTGCGGATACCCGTACCCGGGCTCCGGAGCCTTGCTGAGGTCAGGCCCGCCGGGAGCGGACGACGGCTGCTGCGCGGGCGGCTGCTGGGGTGCTGGCGGCTGCTGGGGCGGCCCGAACCCCGGCTGCTGCGGAGGCTGCTGGGGCGGCGGAGGCGGCTGGGTCATGACGTGAGTACCTCGAGGAAGGGGGACGACGGAGGACGGGCGACGGGAAGGAGACGAGCCGCGACCTCACCTGCCGTAGGCGAGCATCAGCTTCTCCTTCGACTCGTCGTTCCCGGTCAGCCGTGTGGTCGAGAGGTAGAAGCGCCCGTCGGCCCAGTCGATCGACTTGCTGAAGAAGCCGTTCTCGATGTCCGCGACGCCCTGCGGGTTCTGCATCAGCCGGTCCGGCTTGTGGTCGCCGCCGCCGACCGGGATGGCCACGACCTGGCCGCCCGCGTCGTACGACGGCTCGACGTAGGCGATGAGCTTGCCGCCCTCGATCTTCACGGGCTGCATGGACTCCTCGGCGGGGGACTTGACCCGCCACCGCTCCTTGCCGTTGTCGAGACCGATGGCGACGATCTCGTTGGCCCCGGTGGTCGCCTCGGTGGGTAGGTAGAGGGTGTCGTCGTCGACGACGACGCCCTCGCAGCCCCCGAGGTCGCGCGCGAGGATGGCCCAGCCGCAGCCGGGGGCGAAGTCCTCGTCGACGGTGACCTCGGAGCGGAACTTCCCGCTGCCGCCGGTGAAGGCGGATATGTTCCAGGCCTTCTTGTCCTCGTTGGTGCTGTAGACGACCACCGGGTCGACGGAGTAGGCGCGCTCGATGCGCCACCCCTTGTCGAACTTCTGGGTCCACCTCACCTTGCCGGTCCTCGGGTCGAGTTCCCGGAGCTCGTCGTGCTCGTTGGTGCCGCCGGCGCCGCAGGACGCGACCTGGAGCAGCCGCTCACCGCCCGCGAAGGCGGCGGGGAAGCAGGGGGCGTCGCCGTACTTCTTCGCGTCGAACAGCTTCTTGCCGCTGGTCACGTCGTACGCCGTGCCGGACTGCGAGCGGCCCACCATCAGGGTGTCACCGGTGAGGGACAGCTCGATGGAGAGCACGGAGTCGAACAGCGCGCCGTCGGCGACCTCCTGCTTCCAGCCCTTCTCACCGGTGTCGAGGTCGACGAGCTGGAGCTGGTTGCACTTGGCGCGGTCGCTGCTGCCGCTCATGTGGGCGACGACGACCTTGTTGTCGGACGTCGTCTCCTGCGTGACCGCGCAGATCTTCTGCGGGAAGGCGAGGGTGTCCCAGGCGGGCTTCCCGTCGCCGACGTCGTAGGCGAAGATCTCCTTGTAGGCGGCCTTCACGGCCGTCTTGTCGGTGATCCACATGCCGGGGGCGTCGGCGCCGGAACCGGGGGCGTCGGGTGCCTCCTTGTACCAGAGCACCCTGGACTCACCGGCCCGGCGGCCCTCGTTGAGGTCCTCGGGGTCCTCGCCGCCGTCGCCGCTGCCGTCGCCCGGGTTGACCGGGGCGCCGGAACTGCCCCTCGGCTCGGGGTCGTCGGTCTGCCGGGAGACGGGCTTCCTGTCCTTCTCGCCGTCACCGCCGGAGACGGCCCACACCGTGCCGCCGACCACCAGCAGCGCGGTCACGGCGGCACCGATGATCATGGCGGTCTTGCCCTTGAAGGGGTTGCGGGAGCCGGACCCGCCGGGCGGCGTGCCGGGCGCCCCGGGGAACTGCGGCTGCGGCGGGTATCCGTACCCGGGCTGCCCGTAGGGCCCCGGCTGCTGCGGCAGGCCGTAGGGTCCGGAGGCGTACGGCCCGGAGCCGTACGGTCCCGGCTGCTGCGGAGGGCCGTATCCGGGCTGCGGCGCACCGGCCGGCGGGCCCTGCGGGGGCGGAGGGGGGGTCTGCGGAGGCCCGAAACCACCTCCCGGCGGCGGATCCTGCGGTGCTCCGAAGCCACCCTGCGGCGGCTGGTCGGGCGGCTGAGTCATCAGCGCGTTCCCCCTTACTCACTGATTTCTAGCCACGCCCTGAGGGACGCGATGAACCCAGAGTCGTATGCAGACGTTTCTCAGACTGGCCCCTTTGTATCACCCGGTACCGACACGCCACCGGGCCGCGTCCTCCCCTGTTCCCAAGGGAGAACCGGCCCGTGATGCCCCTGTTACGCGCAGGGGGCCCGGGGGGGGGATCCCCCCGGGAAAGCACGGCGCGCCGCCTTCACGCCACGCGCCCCCGGTGCGCGGACGGCGGGACGGCTCAGGCGTCCTCGGCCAGTTCCAGCCAGCGCAGCTCCAGTTCGTCCCGCTGTCCGGCCAGTTCCCGCAGTTCGGCGTCGAGTTCGGCCACCTTCGCGAAGTCGGTGGCGTGCTCGGCGATGGCGGCGTGCAGCTTGGTCTCCTTCTCGGAGACCTTGTCGAGCTGGCGCTCGATCCTCTGCAGCTCCTTCTTGGCGGCGCGCTGGTCGGCGGCGCTGCGCTCCGGGGCGGAGCCCTGGGGCACGGCGGCCGCGGCGGAGGTCACGGCGGCGGCCTCCTCCATCCGCTTGCGCCGCTCCAGGTACTCGTCGATGCCGCGCGGCAGCATCCGCAGGGTGCCGTCGCCGAGGAGGGCGAACACCCGGTCGGTGGTGCGCTCGACGAAGAACCGGTCGTGGGAGATGACGATCATCGAGCCGGGCCAGCCGTCGAGGACGTCCTCGAGCTGGGTGAGGGTCTCGATGTCGAGGTCGTTGGTGGGCTCGTCGAGGAAGAGGACGTTGGGCTCGTCCATCAGCAGCCGCAGCAGCTGCAGCCGCCGCCGCTCACCGCCGGACAGGTCCCCGACCGGCGTCCACTGCTTCTCCTTGCCGAACCCGAACGTCTCGCACAGCTGCCCGGCGGTCATCTCGCGCCCCTTGCCGAGGTCGACGCGCTCGCGTACCTGTTGCACGGCCTGCAGCACCCGCCAGGTGGGGTCGAGTTCGGCGACCTCCTGGGAGAGGTAGGCGAGCCTGACCGTCTTGCCGACGCGGATGCGGCCCCCCGCGGGCTGCGCCTCCCCCTCGCTCCGGGCCGCCTCGGCGAGCGCCCGCAGCAGGGACGTCTTGCCCGCCCCGTTGACCCCGACCAGACCGATGCGGTCGCCGGGTCCGAGCTGCCAGGTGACGTGCTCGAGCAGCACCTTGGGCCCGGCCTGGACGGTGACGTCCTCCAGGTCGAACACCGTCTTGCCGAGCCGTGAGGAGGCGAACTTCATCAGCTCGCTGCTGTCGCGCGGCGGGGGGACGTCCCTGATCAGCTCGTTGGCGGCCTCCACGCGGAAGCGCGGCTTGGACGTCCGCGCGGGGGCGCCGCGCCGCAGCCAGGCCAGCTCCTTGCGGACCAGGTTCTGCCGCTTGGCCTCCTCGGTGGCGGCGATGCGCTCGCGCTCCGCGCGGGCGAAGACGTAGTCGGAGTAGCCGCCCTCGTACTCGTACACGTCGCCGCGCTGCACGTCCCACATGCGGGTGCAGACCTGGTCGAGGAACCAGCGGTCGTGGGTGACGCAGACGAGCGCGGACCGGCGTTCGCGCAGGTGCCGGGCGAGCCAGGCGATGCCCTCGACGTCGAGGTGGTTGGTCGGCTCGTCCAGGACGATCAGGTCCTGCTCCTCGATGAGCAGCTTGGCGAGCGCGATGCGCCGCCGCTCACCGCCGGACAGCGGCCCGATGACCGTGTCCAGGCCCTTGGGGAACCCCGGCAGGTCGAGTCCGCCGAACAGCCCGGTCAGTACGTCCCTGACCTTGGCGTTCCCGGCCCACTCGTGGTCGGCCATGTCCCCGATGACCTCGTGCCGCACGGTGGCGGCCGGGTCGAGGGAGTCGTGCTGGGTGAGCACCCCGAGCCGCAGCCCGCCGGAGTGCGTCACCCGCCCGGTGTCGGCCTCCTCCAGCTTGGCGAGCATCCGGATGAGGGTGGTCTTGCCGTCCCCGTTGCGCCCCACGACCCCGATCCGGTCCCCCTCGGAGACGCCGAGGGAGATCCCGTCGAGCAACGCACGCGTGCCGTACACCTTGCCGACGTTCTCGACATTGACCAGATTGACGGCCATTTCTCTCCTGCCCGGTGGATCGATCAGCCTTCAAGCGTAGGGCCTTCCGGGCGGCGGTCGGCGCGCCGGGAGATCGTCACTCTCCGTGATGGCGTGATCGGAGGCGGACGGCTGCCGCAGGGGGCGGGCAGCGGGGCCCCGTCCACGGGAGGAACCATGAAGCCTTCCTCCGTCGACATCGAACCGATCGCGGTCGGAGCGCGGCCCCGACCCCTCAGACGACCGTCGCCCCGGGCACCGGCCCCGACGCCGTGCGCACGTCGCGGCAGGTGCCGGAGGCCCGCAGTGCGCCCGCGATCCCCTCCGCCGCCTCCGCGTCCCGGGCGAGGAACGCCGTGGTCGGTCCCGACCCCGACACCAGCGAGGCCAGCGCTCCCGCCGCGCGCCCCGCCGCGAGCGTGTCCGCCAGCTCGGGGAAGAGCGACAGCGCCGCCGGCTGGAGGTCGTTGGAGACGGTGGCGGCGAGCGCGTCGGCGTCGCCCTCGGCCAGGGCGTCGAGCAGTTCCCGCGAGGCGACCGGCTCCGGAATCTCCCGTCCCTCCCCCAGCCGGTCGAACTCCCGGAACACCGCCGGCGTGGACAGCCCCCGCGGGGCCATCGCGAACACCCAGTGGAAGGTTCCGCCGACCTCCAGCCCCGTCAGCCTCTCGCCCCGCCCGGTGCCCAGCGCCGCCCCTCCCACCAGGCTGAACGGCACGTCGCTGCCCAGCTCGGCGCAGATGTCGAGGAGCTCCTCGCGCGAGGCGCCCGTCCCCCACAGCGTGTCGCACGCGAGCAGCGCCCCCGCGCCGTCCGCGCTGCCGCCCGCCATGCCGCCGGCGACGGGGATGTCCTTGGCGATGTGGACGTGGACGTCCGGGTCCCGGCCGTACCGCTCGGCGAGCAGCAGGGCCGCGCGGGCGGCGAGGTTCGTGCGGTCCAGCGGGACCTGGGCGGCGTCGGGACCGGCGCAGGTCACCCGCAGCTCGTCGGCCGCCGTGACGGTGACCTCGTCGTACAGCCCCACCGCGAGGAAGACGTTGGCCAGGTCGTGGAAGCCGTCGGGGCGGGCCGCGCCGACCGCGAGCTGGACGTTGACCTTGGCGGGGACGCGGACGGTGACGCTCACTGCCGGCCCTGCTCCTTGTTCTCGGCGTTCCCGGCGTTCCCGGCGTTCTCGGCGATGCGCGCGAACTCCTCGACGGTCAGGGACTCCCCGCGGGCCTGCGGCGAGACCCCCGCCGCGACCAGGGCGGCCTCCGCCGCGGCCGCCGATCCCGCCCACCCGGCGAGCGCCGCGCGCAGCGTCTTGCGGCGCTGGGCGAAGGCGGCGTCGACGACGGCGAACACCTCGCGCCGGGAGGCGGTGGTCTTCGGCGGCTCCGCGCGGCGGACCAGTGAGACCAGCCCGCTGTCGACGTTCGGCGCGGGCCAGAAGACGTTCCGTCCGATGGCCCCGGCCCGCTTGACCTCCGCGTACCAGTTGGCCTTGACCGAGGGCACGCCGTACACCTTCGAGCCGGGTGCGGCGGCGAGCCGGTCGGCGACCTCCGACTGGACCATGACCAGGGTGCGCTCGATGCTCGGGAAGTTCTCGAGCATGTGCAGCAGCACCGGGACGGCCACGTTGTAGGGCAGGTTGGCGACCAGCGCGGTCGGGGCGGGCCCCGGCAGCTCGGTGACGTGCATCGCGTCGGAGTGGACCAGCGCGAACCGCCCGGCGCGCCCGGGCATGCGGGCGGCGACGGTGGCGGGCAGCGCGGCGGCGAGGACGTCGTCGATCTCGACGGCGGTGACCCGGTCAGCGGCCTCGAGGAGCGCCAGCGTGAGCGAGCCGAGCCCCGGCCCGACCTCGACGACCACGTCGTCGGGGCGGACTCCGGCGGTGCGCACGATACGGCGCACCGTGTTGGCGTCGATGACGAAGTTCTGGCCGCGCTGCTTGGTGGGCCGTACGCCGAGGGCGGCCGCCAGTTCGCGGACGTCGGCGGGGCCCAGGAGGGCGTCGGGGGTGGGGCTGGTCACGGGACAAGGGTACGGGGCGGCCGGGGCCGTCCCGGCCGCGGAGACCTCAGTACCCGAAGGCGCGGGCCGTGTTCGCCCCGAGGGCGGTGGCCAGGGTGTCCTCGTCGACGCCCCGTACGGCCGCCATGGCGCGCACGGTCACCGGCACCAGGTAGGGGGCGTTGGGGCGCCCGCGGTACGGCGCCGGGGTCAGGAACGGCGCGTCGGTCTCCACCAGGACCAGTTCCAGCGGGGCCACGGCGAGCGCGTCCCGCAGGTTCTGCGCGTTCTTGAAGGTGACGTTGCCGGCGAACGACATGTAGTACCCGGCGCCCGCGCAGATCTCCGCCATCTCGGCGTCCCCGGAGTAGCAGTGGAAGACGGTGCGCTCGGGGGCGCCCTCCTCCTTCAGCACGCGCAGGACGTCGGCGTGGGCGTCGCGGTCGTGGATGACGAGGGTCTTGCCGTGGCGCTTGGCGATCTCGATGTGGGCGCGGAAGGACCGCTCCTGCGCCTCCTTGCCCTCCTCGCCGGTGCGGAAGTAGTCCAGGCCCGTCTCGCCGACGCCCCTGACCTGGGGCAGCGCGGCCAGCCGGTCGATCTCGGCGAGCGCCTCGTCCAGTCCCGCGTCCCCGCCGGGCGTGCGGGCGCCCTGCCGGGACCAGCCGTCGGGGTCCCCGTGGACGATCCGCGGGGCCTCGTTGGGGTGCAGCGCGACCGTCGCGTGGACGGCGTCGTACGCGGCCGCCGTCTCCGCCGCCCAGCGGGACCCCCGGAGGTCGCAGCCGACCTGCACCACCGTCGTCACGCCCACCGACGCGGCCTTGGCGAGGGCCTCCTCCACGGTGCCGGACTGCATGTCGAGGTGGGTGTGCGAGTCCGCGACCGGCACCCGCAGGGGCTCCGGGAGCGGCGGGGCGGCGTTCTTGTCGGGGGCGTTCGAAGGCATGCCCCGATCCTACGGAAGCGGCGCGGGCGCCGGTCTGCCCGGAGGCCGTGGTGCGCCCCCGGAGCCGGTCACGCCTCCGCGTTCTTCGCGGCCACCACCGCGTCGAACACCTGCCGCTTCGGGAGCCCCGCCTCGGCCGCCACCGCCGCGATCGCCTCCTTGCGCCGCTCCCCGGCGTCCTCCCGCACCCGCACCCGCCGCACCAGCTCGGCCGCGTCGGTCTCCTCGGCCCCCTTCTCCGGCGCCCCGTCGACCACCACCGTGATCTCCCCGCGCACGCCTTCCGCCGCCCACGCGGCCAGCTCCGCCAGCGGACCGCGTCTGACCTCCTCGTACGTCTTGGTCAGCTCCCGGCAGACGGCGGCCCGCCGCTCCCCGCCGAACACCTCCGCCATCGCGGCGAGGGTGTCGTCGAGCCGGTGCGGGGCCTCGAAGTAGACGAGGGTGCGCCGCTCCTGGGCCACCTCCCGCAGCCGCCCCAGCCGTTCCCCCGCCTTGCGGGGCAGGAACCCCTCGAAGCAGAAGCGGTCCACGGGCAGCCCGGACAGGGCGAGCGCGGTGAGCACCGCGGACGGCCCCGGCACGGCGGTGACCTTGATGCCCCGTTCGACGGCCGCGGCGACCAGCCGGTATCCGGGGTCGGACACGGACGGCATCCCCGCGTCCGTCACCAGCAGCACGCGTGCGCCGCCCGCCAGCTCCTCGACCAGCTCGGGCGTGCGGGCGGACTCGTTGCCCTCGAAGTACGACACGATCCGCCCCCCGGGGGTGACGCCGAGCGCCTGGGTGAGCCGGCGCAGCCGCCGCGTGTCCTCGGCGGCGACGAGGTCGGCGCCCGCGAGTTCCTCCGCGAGCCGGGGCGGGGCGTCGGAGACGTCGCCGATGGGGGTGCCTGCGAGTACGAGGATTCCGGTCACCGCTCCATCCTCCCAGTACCGGACGCGGCCGGGGCATACCGGCCATGCGCGGGACTCGCACAGCGCCGTTCCCTACGATGGCGCGGTGACCAGTACCGCGTCCTCCACGGACATCCGGCAGGACCCGCCGCCGCACGAAGAGCGGCCGTCGTGGCAGCAGCGGCTGCGCCGTTTCGGCTACCCGGCGCCGGGCCGTGCCAGAGACGACGGCCCCGAGGCCGAGGTCCGCGAGGGCGACGTCCGTGACCGGCTGGTGCCGCCGTACGCGGAGCCGTCGAAGCGGCTGTGGGACACGCTCGGGGTGCCGCCGGTTCTCGCCGGGCGCATCACCCGCTGGTCGGGGTGGGGCGGCCCGCTCCTGGTCACGCTGCTGGCGGGGGTGCTCCGGTTCTGGAACCTGGGCAGCCCGAAGGCGGTGATATTCGACGAGACGTACTACGCCAAGGACGCGTGGGCTCTGGTCCACCGCGGGTTCGAGGTCAACTGGGAGAAGAACGCCAACGATCTGATCCTCTCGGGCGGTCCGGTCCCGATCCCGACGGACGCGGCGTACGTCGTGCACCCGCCGGTCGGCAAGTACGTGATCGGGCTGGGCGAGCTGATGTTCGGCTTCGACCCGTTCGGCTGGCGGTTCATGACGGCCCTGCTCGGCACGGTCTCCGTGCTGATGCTGTGCCGGATCGGCCGGCGGCTGTTCCGCTCCACGTTCCTCGGCTGTCTCGCGGGCGCGCTGATGGCGGTGGACGGACTGCACTTCGTGATGAGCCGGACCTCGCTGCTCGACGGCGTGCTGATGTTCTTCGTGCTGGCGGCGTTCGGCTGTCTGCTGGTCGACCGGGACCGGGCGCGGGAGAGGCTCGCCGCCGCGCTGCCGACGGACCCCGACGGCCGGGTCCGCCCGGACGCGCACACCGCCGAGCACACCCGGATCGGCTTCCGCCCCTGGCGGCTGGCGGCGGGCCTGATGCTGGGGCTGGCGATCGGCACGAAGTGGAACGGCCTGTACGTCATGGCCGCGTTCTGCGTGATGGCGGTGCTGTGGGACGTCGGCGCGCGCCGGGTGGCGGGCGCGCGCCGGCCCCGCCGCGCGGTCCTGAGGCGCGACCTGGGGTGGGCGTTCCTGTCGACCGTCCCGGTGGCGGTGGTCACCTACTTCGCCTCCTGGATCGGCTGGATCCTCTCCCCGGCCGACGGCACCGGCGGCTACTACCGCGACTGGGCCGCGAAGGACGGCGCGGACAGCGCCTGGTCGTGGCTGCTGCCCGACTGGTGGCGCAGCCTGTGGCACTACGAGAACCAGGTCTACGACTTCCACGTCGGCCTGTCCTCGCCGCACCCCTACGAGTCCAACCCGTGGAGCTGGATCGTCGCCGGCCGCCCGGTCTCCTACTTCTACGAGTCCCCGGCCCCCGGCACGGACGGCTGCCCGGTGGACGCGGCCGAGAAGTGCGCCCACGAGGTGCTGGCCCTCGGCACCCCGATGCTGTGGTGGACGGCCTGCTTCGCGATCCTCTACGTCCTGTGGCGCTGGCTGCTGCGCCGCGACTGGCGGGCCGGGGCGATCGCCTGCGGCATCGCGGCCGGTTACGCCCCCTGGTTCCTCTACCAGGAGCGCACGATCTTCTACTTCTACGCCGTCGTCTTCCTGCCCTTCCTCTGCCTGGCCGTGGCGATGCTCCTGGGCGCCCTGGTCGGCCCGCCCCGCTCCACCGAGGCCCGCCGGGTCGCGGGCGCGACGGCCGCGGGCGTCCTGACCCTGCTGATCGTCTGGAACTTCATCTACTTCTGGCCGATCTACACCGGCACCCCGATCCCCATCGAGGACTGGCGGGCGCGGATGTGGCTGGACACCTGGGTCTAGCCGGCGGACGTCCCGCGGGGTGCGGCGGAGTGCCGTGCCCCCGTGGTCGTCGCCGGTCGCCGGCAGCCGTCCGGCCGGTGGGGTGCTCCGTGTCCGTTCCCGCTCAGCCGGCGGCCAGGGCGCGCCACTTGTCCCCGTGCATCACAGGCGTCACCACGACGGCCCGGAAAGGCCCCGGGGCGTGGAAGGTGATCACCAGCTCACCCGGCCCGTCACCGTCCCGCACCCCGGCGATCCGGGAGCGGGAGGTCCGCCGGCCGCCGTCCGGGACCGTGAGTTCCGAGTTGGCCTTGAAGTGCACGTGGTCGTCGTGGACCTCCAGCACACCCGCGACCCCCTGGCCGGTTCCGGACGCCTCGTAAGCGGTGGCGTCGGCGACCAGGGCCCGTCCGGAGTTCACCGCGTCGACGATGCGCTCGATCCGGGCGTTGGCCCTGCGACTGTGCCACCAACCGCGCACTCCCACCCGGTTCTCCGTCCTCTTCTCGCCCGATGTGCCCCGGCAGTGTGCCTCACCGGGGTGACCGGCCGGTACGGCGGCCCCCGCGCCCGCCGGTCACCGCACCGGCCGCGGCCGGACCGGTCTCTGTTCGGACAACAAACGGAAACAGCCGTCCCGGTCGGCGCCCGCCGTGCATAGAGTGCTGACCCACCGGGCTTTTTGAACGCGTTCATAAGATGCGGGGGTCCGGCGGAGGGGGAGCGTCCCATGGGCAAGGGGGTCAAGGCCGCCGTCATCGGTGGGGTGTTCGCGGTGATGCTGGGCGGGGCCGGGTACGGCGCCTACAACATCGTGTCCGCCGTGAGCGGTGACGGGGGGAGCGGCTCGAGCGCCGCGGGGACGGCGAGGACCGGACCGCCGGACGCGGGGGAGGTCGAGGCGGCCGTCGAGGGCTTCTTCGCGGCCTGGGAGAAGGGGGAGGCCGCGCGGGCGGCGTCGTACACGAACAACGCGCAGGAGGCCGGCGCGCTGCTGACGGCGTACGGCGACGACGCCCGCGTGGGGGACGTCGAGATAACGCCCGGCACGGCCGCCGGCGCCACCGTGCCGTTCACGGTGAGGGCGACCGTCTCGTACGACGGGAAGTCGAAGGCGCTGCGTTACAGGAGCGAGCTGACCGTCGTGCGCGGGAGGACCACCGGGCGGGCGCTGGTCGACTGGCGGCCGTCCGTCGTCCATCCGGATCTGCGGGAGGGCGACACCCTCGTCACCGAGGAGTCCGCGCAGCCGCCCATCGAGGCGGTGGACCGCGACGGCACGGTGCTGACGAAGGAGGAGTACCCCTCGCTCGGGCCGGTCCTGGACACCCTGCGCCGGAAGTACGGCGAGCAGGCGGGCGGCTCGCCCGGTGTCGAGCTGGTGATCAGGCACACCGGGGGGAGCACGGACGCGGCCGCCGACACCCCGCTGCTCACCCTCGCCGAGGGCAGGCCGGGCAGGCTGCGCACCACCCTCAGCGCCGGAGTGCAGGCCGCGGCCGAGAAGGCGGTGCGGCAGTACGCCGAGTCGTCGGTGGTGGCGGTCAGGCCGAGCACCGGTGAGGTGCTGGCGGTGGCCAACCACCGCGACGACGGGTTCAACGCGGCCTTCCAGGGCCAGGTCGCCCCCGGCTCCACCATGAAGATCATCACCGCTGCCATGCTCATCGACAACGGCGTGACCTCGATGAACGAACCGGCGCCCTGCCCGCCCACCGCGACCTGGCAGAGCCAGACCTTCAAGAACCTCCCCGGCATGGAGCCGAACGAGGGCGCCAGCCTCGCCGACAGCTTCCTGCGCTCCTGCAACACGGCCTTCATCAAGCTCGTCGACGAGGAGCCGCTCGACGACGCCTCGCTCACCCGGGAGGCGCAGGAGCGGTTCGGCCTCGGCCGCGACGACTGGACGACCGGTATCCCCTCCTTCGACGGCAGCGTCCCCGCCGTCGCCGGCCCGGACCGCGCGGCGAACGCCATCGGCCAGGGCCGGGTGCAGATGAACCCGCTGACCATGGCCTCCGTGACGGCCACCGCGATCACCGGCGCCTTCCGCCAGCCGTACCTGGTCTCCCCCGACCTCGACGGCCGGCAGCCGGCGCGGGCGAAGGGGCTCCCGGCGGGCACCGCCGCCCAGCTCACGCAGATGATGCGGCTCACCGCCACCCGGGGCACCGCACGGGAGGCCATGTCCGGGCTCGGCGGCGACATCGGCGCGAAGACCGGTTCCGCCGAGGTCGACGGCGGCGCCACCTCCGACAGCTGGTTCACCGGCTTCCGGAACGACGTGGCGGCGGCCGCCATGGCCCAGCAGGGCGGCCACGGCGGCGACGCGGCCGGGCCGATTGTCGCAGCCGTGCTACGAGCGGGCGGCTGATCGCGCCGGGCTCCGGCCGGGGCTCTAGGGTGGTGGCCGTCGTGGGCACACGTGAGCGCCCCGAGGGCCACGGGTGCCCGGCGGACAGCGGAGGAACGGAAAGCAGTGGAGAACAGAAGGAACGCCGCCGGACGGCGGAGGACGAGACCCGCCGTGCTCGGCGCAGTGGTCGCCGTGGTCGTCGGCGGCGCCGGGTTCGGCGCCTACGCGCTGCTCGGCGGCGGTGCCGCCGCCGAGGACGGTGCCCGTACGACCTCCGCGGCCGAGGACGTCAGGACCGGACCGCTGTCCGCCGCCGAGGTCACCTCCACGGCCGAGCGCTTCCTCACCGCCTGGCAGTCCGGGAAGGTGCGCGAGGCCGCCGCCGCCACCGACGACCCCGAGGCCGCGACCGCCCTGCTCACCGCCTACGCCGAGGACGCCCGGATCAAGGACCTCACCCTCACCGCCGGCACCCGCGCCGGCGGCAGGGTCCCCTTCACCGTCAAGGGCACCGTGTCCCACGAGGGCGCCGGCAAGCCGCTGGCGTACGACAGCGCGCTGACCGTGGTGCGCCGGGCCGGGGACGGAGAGCCGCGGGTGGCCTGGCGGCCGGCCGTCGTGCACCCCGAGCTCAAGGACGGCGACAGGCTGGTCACCGGCGAGGCGGGCACCCCGCCCGTCAAGGCGCTCGACCGGGACGGCGACGAGCTGACCACCGCCGCGTACCCGTCCCTGGGGACGGTGCTGGACGGGCTGCGCGAGAAGTACGGCGAGAAGGCCGGCGGCAAGGCCGGCGTCGAGCTGCGGATCATACGCGGCAAGGCGTCGAAGAAGGCCGAACTGTCCGACAGGACGCTGCTGGAGCTGAGCGAGGGCACGCCCGGCACGGTGCGGACCACGCTGGACCCGTCCCTGCAGGCCGCCGCCGAGGCGCAGGTGGCGAAGAAGCAGGGGGCGTCGGTGGTGGTGCTGCGGCCGTCGACCGGCGAGATCCTGGCGGTGGCCAACTCCTCGCACGGCTTCAACACCGCGTTCCAGGGTGCGCTCGCGCCGGGCTCCACGATGAAGGTGATCACCTCCTCGCTGCTGATCGAGAAGGGCCTCGCCTCGATGGACGAGAAGCACCCGTGCCCGAAGTACTTCAGCTACGGCGGCTGGAAGTTCCAGAACGACGACAAGTTCCAGATCAAGGACGGCACCTTCAAGGCGAGCTTCGCCCGTTCCTGCAACACGGCCTTCATCAGCCAGGCGCCCGAGCTGGAGGACGACGACCTGACCGAGCAGGCCCAGCAGGTGTTCGGGCTGGGGAGGAACGACTGGCAGGTCGGCGTACCGACCTTCGACGGCTCGGTGCCGGTGCAGTCGAAGGCCCCGATGGCGGCCTCCCTGATCGGCCAGGGCGGGGTGCGGATGAACCCGCTGAACATGGCGTCGGTGTCGGCGACGGTCCAGTCGGGCGTCTTCCGGCAGCCGTACCTGGTCTCCCCCGACCTCGACGGACGGAAGCTGGCGACGGCCTCGCGCACCCTGTCGGCCGGCACGCTGGCGCAGCTGCGGGAGCTGATGTCGTACACCGCCTCCTACGGCACGGCCGCGGAGGCGATGGCGGGGGTGAGCGGTGCCCGGGGCGCCAAGACCGGGTCGGCCGAGGTCGACGGGCAGAAGAAGCCCAACGGCTGGTTCACCGCGTACCGCGGGGACCTGGCGGCCGCGGGCGTGGTCCAGAAGGGCGGCCACGGCGGCTCCACGGCCGGACCGATCGTGGCGGCGCTGCTGAGCAGCGGCGGCTGAGCCGTCCGGACGGTCAGTGCGGCACGGGTTCGGCGGCGGCGTGGGTCCGCCGCAGGAACCGCGTCAGGGTCTTCGTCTCGAACTGCACCACCGACACGCCCCGCGCGGTGTGGAACTCGACCACGGTCTGGACGCGGCCGCACGGCCACACCCGTATCTCGCCCCGGCCCGCGGGGGCGCGCAGCCCCCGCTCCAGGAGGTCCCGCTCGACGGCCCACTCGCGGGGCGCGGCGCCCGGAAGCGCCACGCGGACGCAGTGGGGGTCCCGGTCGGGGTCGTAGCGCAGCACCACGGGTACCGCTCCGCGGTCCTCCTCCAGCACGTCGGTGACGATGTGGGCGGGCGCGTACTGCTCTACTGCGGACATCGGGGGCCCCTTACGCTGAGCCGATCTACGTGAAGGCGTGCACTTCGTCTACCCGCCCCCCCGCTCCATCGTGCACCGGATCCGGAATTCGCGCGTCCGAGAGGCGCATATCACAGCCGAGCTGTGCGTGAGGTAAAACAATCGGCTCGCTCTTGCGCAGGGTTTGCAACAGACCACATCATCAAGTCCGTGCACGCACCTGACGGATTCATCAACGCCCCCGTGTCCGCCGTCGTCGCAGTGGCCGCGGCCGGCGCGATCGCCGTGAGCCTGCGCGGCGCCCGCCGTGAGCTGGAGGGCGCCTCCCTCCCGGGTGCGGCCGGGAGCGGGGGAGAGCGGACCGCGCCGCTGGCCGGACTGGTGGCGGCGTTCATCTTCGCCGTGCAGATGCTGAACTTCCCCGTCGCGGCGGGGACCAGCGGCCACCTGCTCGGCGGCGCCCTCGCCGCGATCCTGGTGGGCCCCTTCACCGGCGTCCTGTGCGTCTCCGTCGTCCTGCTGATGCAGGCCGTCCTCTTCGCCGACGGCGGACTGACCGCGCTCGGCGTGAACGTCACCACCATGGCGATCACCACGACGGTCGTCGCGTACGCGCTCTTCCGCGGCCTGGTGAAGGTGCTGCCGCGCACCCGCCGCTCGGTGACCGCCGCCTCCTTCGTCGCCGCCCTGGTCTCCGTCCCGGCCTCCGCCGTCGTCTTCACGCTGCTCTACGCGGTCGGCGGCACCACCGACGTCTCGATCGGCAAGGTCGCCACCGCCATGGTGGGCGTGCACGTCCTCATCGGTCTCGGCGAGGCCGTGATCACCGCCCTGACCGTCGGCGCCGTCGTCGCCGTCCGCCCGGACCTGGTGTACGGGGCACGCGGCCTGACCCAAAAGCTCAAGCTGCGGGTGAACGGCGAGCTGGTCGACGCCCCGGGCACCGCGGAGCCGGAGCCCGTCCCGGCCGCCGCCCGCTCCCGGCGCGGGGTCTGGATCACCGGCCTGGTGACCTCCCTGGTCCTCGCCGGTTTCGTCAGCTTCTACGCCTCCGCGGACCCGGACGGCCTGGAGAAGGTCGCCGGCGACCACGGCATCGACGAGAAGGCGCGGGAGCACGCGATCGCCGGCTCCCCGCTGGCCGACTACGGCGTCGAGGACGTCGACGACGCCCGCCTCTCGGGCGGTCTCGCCGGTGTGATCGGCGTGGGCGTGACGGTCGTGGCGGGCACGGGGGTGTTCTGGGCGGTCCGCAGGCGCCGCACGGAGGACACGGCCGACGCCGCCTCGCCCAGCGGCACGGGCGTCTGAGGTGGGAGCGGGTCACGCGCACCGGCTCTACCGGCACGGGCACTCCCCCGTGCACGCGCTGCCTCCGCACACCAAACTCGCCGCGGTCCTCGCCTTCGTGGTCGTGGTCGTGTCGACCCCGCGCGAGGCGGTGTGGGCGTTCGCGGCGTACGCCGGGCTGCTCGCCCTCGTCGCCTGCGCCGCCCGCGTCCCGGCCGCCTTCCTGCTCAAGCGGCTGCTGATCGAGGTCCCGTTCGTCGCCTTCGCCGTGCTGCTGCCGTTCGTGGCGGAGGGCGGGCGGACCGACGTCCTCGGACTGTCGCTGAGCGTCGACGGGCTGTGGGGCGCCTGGAACGTGCTCGCCAAGGGCACCCTGGGGGTGGCCGCCTCGGTCCTGCTCGCCTCCACCACCGAACTGCGCGAGCTGCTCCTCGGCCTCCAGCGGCTGCGGCTCCCGCCGCTGCTGGTGCAGATCGCCTCCTTCATGGTCCGCTACGGCGACGTCGTCACCGACGAGATGCGGCGCATGCGGATCGCCCGCGAGTCCCGCGGCTTCGAGGCGCGCGGCCCGCGGCACTGGGGCGTCCTCGCCAAGTCGGCGGGCGCGCTGTTCATCCGCTCCTACGAACGCGGCGAGCGCGTCCACCTGGCCATGGTGAGCCGGGGGTACGCCGGTTCCATGCCGGTGATCGACGAGGCGGCCGCGTCCCGGGCGCAGTGGTCGTACGCCCTCGCCCTGCCGTGTGCCGCCCTCGTCGTCCGTCTGCTGGGATGGATCCTGTGAACACTGCTTCCCTGGAGGTCTCCGGCCTCGCCTTCGCCTACCCCGACGGTCACCAGGCCCTGTTCGGCGTCGACTTCTCGATCGCGCGCGGCGAACGGGTCGCGCTGCTGGGCCCGAACGGCGCCGGCAAGACCACTCTCGTCCTCCACCTCAACGGCATCCTGACCGGCGGCACCGGCACGGTGCGGGTGGCCGGGCTCGAGGTCGGCAAGCGGCACATGGCCGAGGTCCGGCGCCGGGTCGGCATCGTCTTCCAGGACCCGGACGACCAGCTGTTCATGCCGACGGTCCGCGAGGACGTGGCGTTCGGCCCGGCGGCGGCCGGGCTCAGGGGGCCCGAGCTGGAGGAGCGGGTGGACCGGGCGCTGGGCCTGGTCGGCATGACGGAGTTCAAGGACCGCCCGCCGCACCACCTCTCCTTCGGCCAGCGGCGCCGGGTGGCCGTGGCGACCGTCCTCGCGATGGAGCCGGAGATCCTGGTCCTGGACGAGCCGTCCTCCAACCTGGACCCGGCGTCCCGCCGCGAACTCGCCGACATCCTGCGCTCCCTGGACGTCACCGTCCTGATGGTCACGCACGACCTGCCGTACGCGCTGGAGCTGTGCCCGCGCTCGCTGGTCCTCAGCGACGGCGTGATCGCGGCGGACGGCGCCACGGCGGACCTGCTCGCCGACGACGGGCTGATGCGCGCCCACCGGCTGGAGCTGCCGTACGGCTTCGACCCGCGCTCGGTGCCGGCCGCTCCGGGACGTTCGTAACGGTCGCGCCGGGGCGTCTGCGCCCAGGAATCACAGGCGGACCGACACTGTTGCACCCACTGTCACAGGCGAGTGGAAGGACCCAGGGACGTGGACGTGGACGTGCACGGCACGGTGGCCGGGGGTTTCGAGCCGGTCCGGGAGGCGTTCGCGCGGAACTTCGAGGCGCTCGGGGAGCGGGGGGCGGCCGTCGCCGTGTACCGGGACGGGCGCAGGGTCGTCGACCTGTGGGCCGGGGTGAAGGACGTCGACGGCACCGGACCCTGGCGGCGGGAGACCGCGCAGGTGGTGCGCTCGGCGACCAAGGGCGTCGCCGCCGCCGCGCTCCTGCTGCTGCACCAGCGCGGCGAGCTGGACCTGGACGCGCCGGTCGGCCACTACTGGCCGGAGTTCAAGGCGCACGGCAAGGAGGGACTGCTGGTCCGGCACGTGCTGAACCACCGCGCCGGACTCCCGGTCCTGGACCGTCCGCTCACCCCCGACGAGGCCGCCGACCCCGTGCGGGCCGCCGAGGCGGTCGCCGCGCAGGCCCCGGTGTGGGAGCCGGGCACCGACCACGGCTATCACGCGCTGACCTACGGCTGGCTGGTCGACGAGCTGGTGCGCCGCGTGACCGGCAGGGGCTGCGGCGCGTGGATCGCGTCGGAGATCGCCGCCCCGCTGGACCTGGGACTGTGGGTGGGGCTGCCGGACGCGCAGGCCCACCGCGTGGGGACGGTCGGCCGGATCGAGGGCCCCGAGCCGTCCGGGACGCTCCGCGCCCGCCCCAAGCGCTCGGTCACCGACGCCTACGCCGACCCGTCCTCCCTGACCCGCCGCGCCTTCGCGGCGGTCACCCCCTTCCCGGACCAGAACGACCCGGTGTTCCGCGCCGCGGCCCTGCCCGCCGCCAACGGGATCGCGACGGCGGACGGGCTGGCCCGCTTCTACGCGTCACTGATCGGCCCGGTCGACGGCGTACGGCTCCTGGAGCCGGCCGGCGTGGAACTCGCCCGCGCCGAGGAGTCGGCGGGCCCCGACCGGGTGCTGGTCGTGGGCACCCGCTTCGGGCTCGGCTACATGCTGCACGGCGGCGCCTCCCCCTTCCTGGCCCCGGGCTCCTTCGGTCACCCCGGCCGCGGCGGCTCCCTCGGCTTCGCCGACCCGGAGTCGGGCATCGCCTTCGGCTACGTCACCAACGGCTTCCGCAGGACGGTGACGGCGGACCCCAGGGCCCAGGCACTGGTCCGGGCGGTACGGCGGGCCCTGACCGCCTAGGGCCTCTCGTTTGGATCATGTCGGCGTCGCGGGGCTTGGCACGCGCATCTGCCGCGTTGTCGTCAGTTGCCAACGCTCCGCGTTGGCGCCCTCCTCCGCCTTGCATCTGCACGCACCAAACCCCGCTCGGGTCGGCCACGACGCACCGTCGGTCGCGGCCGACCTGATCCAAACGAGAGGCCCTAGACGTGGATCGGGTGCGAGATGCGGCCCGAGGCGTCGTCGATCTCGCCGTGCGCCTTGGTCAGCATCTGCATGGCGAGTTCGTTCAACGCGCGTGCGCCGGCGATCTCCTCGCCGACCCGTGGCTGATTGGAGTCCGTGTGGTGCCGGTTCGCGTGACCGTTGGCCCGTACCTCGGACCCGTCCGGCAGCCGGACCATCGCGGCCGCGCGCGTCTGCCGGTCGTCCTCCTCGAACTCCAGCTCCACGTGCCATCCCACTGCGGTGTGCATCATGAGGATCACCTCCGGAATACCTAGTTCCAGGGTGCTCCTCGCACCGCCCCCACGCACCCGCCCGTGCCGCGGCGGAACGTGCTACCCCGCCCGCAGCATCAGCCCGATCCCGAGGACCAGCAGCCCGGCCGCGGCGATCCGCGGGGCGCCGAGCCGCTCCTTGAAGAACAGCGCCCCGATGGCGGCGCCGACGATGATCGACGACTCCCGCAACGCCGCGACGGGGGCGAGCGGCGCGCGGGTCTGGGCCCACAGCACGAGCGCGTACGCGGTGACGGACAGGGCGGCGCCCAGCAGGCCGAGACCGGCGTGCGCCCGCAGCCGGGCGCCCGTCTCCCGCCGCCAGCGCCAGAGGGCGTACGCCGGGATCACCGTGCCCTGGACCGCCATCAGCCAGGCGACGTAGCCGAACGACGACCCCGAGGCGCGTACGCCGAGTCCGTCGACGACCGTGTAGACCGCGATGGTCAGACCGGTCGCCAGGGCCGCCCCGATCGCCGCCCGGTCGGGCCGGCGCCCGCGCAGTCCCCACAGGGCGACGCCGGTCAGGCCCGCGCAGGACAGGGCGATCCCGGCGGCCGTCCGGCCGTCGGGCATCTCGTGCGCGAAGACGGCGGCCAGCACCGTGACGACCAGGGGGGCGCTGCCCCGGGCGATCGGGTACGCCTGGCCGAACTCGCCCAGCCGGAAGGACTTCATCAGCAGCGCGTAGTACGCCATGTGCACCGCGGCCGAGCAGAGCAGGTACGGCCACGCCCCGGCCGCCGGGAACGGCACGAACGGCACCGCCGCCAGCCCGATCAGCAGTCCGCCGCCGGAGATCAGCGTGAATCCGACGAGCTTGTCGGTGATCCGGTGCGCGATGGCGTTCCAACTGGCGTGGGTGACCGCGGCGAGCAGGACGGCCGCGGTGACCAGGGGGGTCACGGGGTGCGCTCGCGCATGTCGCCCTGGGGCGCCCGGGAGTGCCGACGACGGTGATCCGCTGTGTACACATGGAACACCGTGTGCCTTTGGTGCATGACGCAGATGCCCATCGAGTCCATCCGTGACGTGCGCGCCCACCTGGCCGAGGTGGTCGAGCGGGTCGACCGTGACGACACGCCCACGGTCATCACCCGGCGTGGCAGGCAGGTGGCCGCGGTCGTGTCGATGGAGGTCCTCCGCAGGTACCAGGAATGGGAGGAGCGCGAGATCAACCGGATCGTCGACGAGCGCATGGCGAATCCGGCGGCCGGCATCCCGGTCGAGGACGTCATGAGGGAAACGCTGGAGCGCGGTGAGTGACACGTACCGCACCGTCTTCCGGCCGGAGGCTCAGGCGGAGCTGCGCACGATCCCGCGGGACATGGCGCTCCGGATCCTGGTCGAACTGACGGAACCGGAGACCGACCCGCTCGGCTTCGACACCACGGCGCTCGTCTCCCGGCCCGACCGGCGTCGGCTCCGTGTCGGCGACTACCGCGTCATCTGCACGGTCGACGACGGGGAGTCGGTGGTCTGGGTCGTTCACGTCGGACATCGCTCCACGGTATACGGCACCTGACACGGAGTCCCGGAACCCGTACAGAGGGAAGCCGGTGAGGGCGCCCCGTCCCCACGGAGCCCTCACCGGCCGGTCCTGCGTTCGTCCGGGCCGTCAGGCCCGTACGAACTCCCGGTCCTCGTCCTTCCGGTCGTCGTCCGTGCGCAGGCCCTCGCCCTCGACGTCCACGTTGGGCAGGATCCGGTCCAGCCACTTCGGCAGCCACCAGGCCTTGTCGCCGAGCAGGGCCAGCACCGCCGGGACGATCGCCATGCGGACGACGAACGCGTCGAAGAGGACGGCGACCGCGAGGCCGAAGCCGATCATCTTGACCATCTGCTCGCTGGAGCCGATGAAGCCGGAGAACACCGCCATCATGATCACCGCCGCGGCGGTCACCACCCGGGCGCTGTACTTGAAGCCGGTCACCACGGCCTGTCCCGGCTTCTCGCCGTGGACGTAGGCCTCCCGCATCCGGGTCACGAGGAACACCTCGTAGTCCATGGCCAGGCCGAAGACCACACCGACCATGAAGATCGGCATCATCGACATGATCGGGCCGGTCTCCTCGACGCCCATCAGGCCGGACAGCCAGCCCCACTGGTAGACGGCGACGACCGCGCCGAGGGCCGCGAGGACCGACAGCAGGAAGCCGAGGGCGGCCTTCAGCGGGACCAGGACCGAGCGGAAGACGACGATCAGCAGCAGGAACGCCAGACCGACCACCAGGACCAGGTACGGCACCAGCGCGTCGTTCAACTTCTGCGAGACGTCGATGTTCATCGCCGTGGCGCCGGTGACCAGGACGTCGGCGCCGGTGTCGGCCTTGATGTCCGCGCCGGTGCCACGGATGTCGTGCACCAGGTCCTCGGTGGTCACCGAGGAGGGCTTGGAGTCGGGGACGACGGTGATCGTCGCGGTGTCGCCGGCCTTGTTGGGGGCCGCCGGGGCGACGTTCACGACGTTGTCGAGGCCCTTGATGTCGTCGCCGGCCTGCTGGAAGACGGCGTCCGGGTCGTCGCTGCCCTTGGCGTCGACCACGACCACGAGCGGGCCGTTGAAGCCGGGGCCGAAGCCCTCGGAGAGCAGGTCGTAGGCGCGGCGCTGGGTGGTGGAGGTCGGCTGCGAGCCGTCGTCGGGCAGGCCCAGTTCGAGCGAGGCGGCCGGGACGGCCGCGGCACCCAGGCCGACCACGCCGAGCAGCAGCACGGCCAGCGGACGGCGTACGACGAAGCTGGCCCAGCGGGTGCCCATGTTCGGGCGCTGCGGCTTCTTCGCGGCGCGGCCCCCGCCGAGCAGCTTGCTCTTCTCGCCGGCGGGGCGGACCCGGCGGCCCGCGTAGCCGAGCAGGGCGGGGATCAGGGTGAGGGCGATCAGGACCGCGATGGCGACCGTGCCGGCGGCGGCGACGCCCATCTTCGTCAGCATCGGGATGTTGACGACGGACAGGCCGACCAGGGCGATCACGACGGTGAGGCCGGCGAAGACCACGGCGGAGCCCGCGGTGCCGACGGCCCGGCCGGCCGCCTCCTCGCGCCCGCGTCCCTCGGCCAGTTCGGCCCGGTAGCGGGAGACGACGAACAGCGCGTAGTCGATGCCGACCGCGAGGCCGATCATCGAGGCCAGGATGGAGGTGGTGGAGCCGAGGTCCAGGGTGCTGGCCAGGGCGGTGATGCCGGCCACTCCGATGCCGACGCCGATGATCGCGGTGAGCAGCGGCAGCCCGGCCGCGAGCAGCGAGCCGAAGGTGATGACGAGGACGACCGCGGCGACGCCGATGCCGATGATCTCGGCGGAGCCGGTGTGCGGGACGGCCTGGAGGGCGTCACCGCCGATCTCCACGGTCAGCCCGGAGTCGCGGGCGTCCTCGGCGGCGCCCTCCAGGGCGTCGCGGGAGGAGTCCTCCAGCTCCATGCCGGAGACCTTGTAGCTCACCGAGGCGTAGGCGACGGTGCCGTCCTGGCTGACGCCGCCGCCCCGGTACGGGTCGGTGACGCGGGCGACCTCGGAGCCGTCGGAGAGCTCGTCGACGGCCTTCCGGACGGTCGCCTTGTGGTCGGCGTCGGTCATCTTCTCGCCGGCCGGTGCCTTGAAGACGACGCGGGCGGTCGCCCCGTCGGCACTGGAGCCGGGGAAGCGTTCCTCCAGCAGGTCGAAGGCCTTCTGGGCCTCGGTGCCGGGTATGGAGAAGGACGAGTTGCCGGCCGCCGGGGCGCCGGCAGCGCCGACGCCCGCGAGCGCCAGCAGCGCCACCCAGATGAGGGCTGCGAGGTGCCGTCGCCTGAAGGCGAGCCGGCCGAGTCGATAGAGGAAAGTGGCCACGAGGGCGTACTCCCGGTCAGGTCGTGGTTGCTTCGGGGCAGGTGTGATCAGCCCGACGACGTGAGCGGTGACGTCAGGTGGTGTCCGACGTGTGGTGTCCGACGTGTGGTGTCTGACCCGGGGACGGTCAGTGAGTGGTCACGCCGAGGGCGGGGAGCACCACGGCGTCGATGTACGAGGTGAGGAATTCCCGCGTGGGCGGCAGATCGTCGATCAGCGTCCGGGTGGCGAACGCGCCGACGAGCATGTGCACCATGTAGTCCAGCGCCGGGTTGTCGGGGCGGATCTCGCCCCGGTCGACCGCGCGCCGGATCATCCGCCGGAACTCCTCCATCTCCGGTTCGACCAGGAGTTCCTTGAAGGCCTGGCGGAGATCGTCGTTCATGTGCACGGCCATGGCGAGCGCGCGCATCAGGGCGGCGTTCTGCTCCATGACGCAGTCGTCCTCACGGCCGACGATGGCGTGCAGGTCACCCCGCAGGGTCCCGGTGTCGATGCCGGCGATGCCGCCCGGCTTCTGGCTGCGCATCGCTCTCACCACCAGCTCGGCCTTGCCGCCCCACTGGCGGTAGAGGGTGGCCTTGCTGGACCGGGTGCGGGCGGCCACGGCGTCCATGGTGACGGCGTCGTAGCCGACCTCGCGGAGCAGGTCGAGCACGGCCCCGTACAGCTCGGCCTCGCGCTCGGGGGTGATCCGGCTGCGACGCGCCGTCGCGACTTCACTCATACCGCCCACCCTTCCGCTCCGGTGTCCACCCTGTCAAAGAAACGACACGGTTTCGTACAGGACGAAGGTACCTCACCTCGCCCACGAAACGAAACGGTTTCGTTCGTGATCTGCGTCAAGGTTGTCGCTTTCTTATAAGTTGCCGGGCCCAAGGCCCCGGCAAAGCATGGGAAAGGTGAGCTATCTGCGTCTGCCCCACCTCAAGGACGACCTGCTGTGCTTCGTGGCCGAGGACGACCTCTGGCTCGCCCCGCTCGACGGCCCGGGCCGCGCCTGGCGGCTCACCGTCGACCGCACCAAGCTCGGTCACCCCCGCTTCTCCCCCGACGGCCGCCACATCGCGTACACGAGCTGGCGCAGCCTCGACCCCGAGGTGCACCTGGTCCCGGTGGACGGCGGACCGGGCCGGCGCCTGACCTACTGGGGCAGCTCGGACACCCGGGTCTGCGGCTGGGCGCCTCCCGACGGGGACGGCCACGCCGAGATCCTCGCCGTCGCCTCGCACGGCGAGCCCTTCTCGTACTTCACCTGGGCCTACAAGCTCGCCTGCGACGGCAGCCCGGGCCGCAAACTCCCCTGGGGCCCGGTCTCCGACATCCAGGTCGCCGACGTCGAGGGCGAGCGCAGGTCGCTGCTGCTCACCGGGACCCCGCCGCACGAACCGGCCTCCTGGAAGCGCTACCGGGGCGGTGCCACGGGCCGGCTGTGGCTGCACGGGCACCGGCTGCTCGACGGGCTCGACGGCCATCTGCACTCCCCGATGTTCGTCGGCGGCCGGATCGCCTTCCTCTCCGACCACGAGGGCGTCGGCAACCTGTACTCGTGCGCGTACGACGGCTCCGACCTGCGCCGCCACACCGACCACGACGCCTTCTACGCCCGGCACGCCGCCAGCGACGGCACCCGGGTCGTCTACCAGTGCGCCGGCGACCTGTGGCTGGTGGACGACCTGTCCCCGGCTTCCGTCCCGCGCCGGCTCGACGTGACGCCGAACGGCCCGCGGGCCGGGCGGCGCCCCTACCAGGTGCCCGCCGCCCGCCACCTCGACGGCCTCTCGGTCGACGAGACCGGGCGCGCGAGCGCCGTCGTCGTCCGCGGCAGCCTGTACTGGCTCACCCACCGCGACGGCCCCGCCCGCACCCTCGCCGACACCCCGGGGGTACGGGTCCGGCTGCCGGAGATGCTCGGCGCGGGCGGCCAGGTGGCGTACGTGACGGACGCCGAGGGCGAGGACGCCGTCGAGATCGCCTCCCTGCCCCGCGCCACCGGCCAGCGCGCGTCCCGGCGGCTGGCCGCCGGGAAACTGGGCCGGGTCCTGGAGATGGTGGCCGACCCGGACGGGCAGCGGCTGGCCGTCGCCGCGCACGACGGGCGGCTGCTGCTGGTCGACACCGACGAGGCGACGGACGGGACGCAGGGGGAGGTCTCCGAGCTGATCCACTCCGGCAACGGGCCGGTGCGCGACCTGGCCTTCTCCCCCGACGGGGCGTGGCTGGCCTGGTCCCATCCCGTGATCGGGAGGTCGCTGCGGCAGATCAAGCTCGCCCGGATCAAGGACCGGCTGGTCCTCGACCTCACCAACGGCCGCTTCGAGGACGAGAACCCGGTCTTCACCCGCGACGGCCGCTACCTCGCCTTCCTGTCCTGGCGCGGCTTCGACCCGGTGTACGACGTGCACACCGGCGACCTGTCGTTCCCGCTGGGCTGCCGCCCGTACCTGGTGCCGCTGTCGTCGGCGACCCCCTCCCCGTTCGCCCTGAGCCCCGAGGGCCGCCCGGCCGCCGGGGGCCTGGACCCGGCGGAGCGCGAGGACGCCGAGGAGGGCGGCGAGGGCGGCACGGTGACCGTGGAGGCGGAGGGACTGGAGAGCAGGGTCACCCCCTTCCCGGTGGCCGCCTCCAAGTACTCGGGGCTGTACCCGGTCGCGGGGTGCGGCCTGGTGTGGCTGCGCTGGCCGATCTCCG
The DNA here is from genome assembly GCF_040302425.1 of Streptomyces sp. NPDC126497. Classification (NCBI taxonomy): domain Bacteria; kingdom Bacillati; phylum Actinomycetota; class Actinomycetes; order Kitasatosporales; family Streptomycetaceae; genus Streptomyces; species Streptomyces sp. NPDC126497. Next base: position 34,650 of record NZ_JBEORT010000031.1, on the reverse strand, counting down.
GCGCGCTCGGCGAGACCTTCGTCAACCCCGACGACACCAGCGGCCGGCCCGCCCTGGAGCACTTCGACATCGTCAAGGCCAAGCGCTCCGAACTCGTCGCCGACCTGGACCACTTCGCGGTCAGCGGTGACGGCACCCGGCTGGTCGTGGTCGACGAGGGCGAGCTGCGCGCGGTGCCCGCCACCGAGCCCGGCGACAGCGACTCCACGGTGTGGATCGACGCCCGCCGCATCCTGCACGAGGCCGACCCGGCCACCGAGTGGCGCCAGGCGTACGCGGAGGCCGGGCGGTTGATCCGCGCCTACTTCTGGGAACCCGGCATGTGCGGCATCGACTGGGACGCGGTCCTGGAGCAGTACCGCCCGCTGGTCGAACGGGTCGCCTCCCCCGACGAGTTCGCCGACCTGCTGCGCGAGGTGCTCGGCGAACTCGGCACCTCCCACGCCTACGTCACCGCCGCCCGCCGCAACGAGGGCCCTCCGCACTACCAGCGCCGCCAGGGCCTGCTCGGCGCCAACCTCGTTCTCCGCGAGGAGGGCTGGACCGTCAAGCGGATCCTGCCCGGCGACTCCTCCGACTCCCGCGCCCGCTCCCCGCTGGCCGGCGCCGGAATCCGTGAGGGCGCGGTCCTCACCCATGTCGACGGCCGCCCGGTGGACCCGGTCACCGGCCCCTACCCGCTGCTCGCGGGCGCGGGCGGCACCACCGTGGAGCTGACGTTCGTCCCCGCCGGGGGCGAAGGCCCGCCCCGCCGGGTCGCCGTCGTCCCGCTGATCGACGAGACGCCCCTGCGCTACCAGGACTGGGTCGCCAAGCGCCGCGCCGTGGTACGGGAGTTGAGCGGCGGCCGCTGCGGTTACCTGCACATCCCCGACATGGGCGGCTCCGGCTGGGCCCAGTTCAACCGCGACGTGCGCATGGAGATGTCCCGGCCCGCCCTCATCGTGGACGTGCGCGGCAACGCCGGCGGCCACATCAGCGAACTCGTCGTGGAGAAACTGACCCGCACCATCATCGGCTGGGACCTCACCCGCGACGCCCAGCCCGTGTCGTACGCCTCCAACGCCCCGCGCGGTCCGGTCGTGGCGCTCGCGGACGAGGCGACCAGCTCCGACGGCGACATGATCACCGCCGCGTTCCGGCTGCTGAAGCTGGGCCCGGTGGTGGGCCAGCGCACCTGGGGCGGGGTGGTCGGCATGACCGGCCGGCACCGGCTGGGCGACGGCACGGTGATCACGGTGCCGATGAACGCGGCCTGGTTCGACGCGTACGGCTGGTCCGTGGAGAACAAGGGCGTCACCCCCGACCTGGAGGCGCTGCGCACCCCGCTGGACTGGGCCGAGGGCCGGTACGCGGTGCTCGACGACGCGGTGCGGCTCGCCCTGCGGATGCTGGAGACCGATCCCCCGGCGACGCCCCCCACGTACCGCGACGTGCCCGACCGCTCCCGGCCGAAGCTGCCGCCCCGGACGTGAGAGGGGGCGCCCCTTCGCCACGGGACGCCCCTTCCCCATCAGCGCACGACGTGCTCGGCGCTCGGCGTCAGACCTCGTAGTCCTGGTCGAAACGCTCCTCGGACTCCCGCTGACGCCGCTGGTCGTCCATGCTCTCGTCCCGGCGGCGGCCGCGGTTCTGCAGCTGCTCCTTGCCCTGCTGGGCGCGCTGCTTGGCCTGCTGCTGGAACTGCTCGGACTTCTCCTGGAACTGGTCCTTCATACCCATGTGGGTTCACTCCCGTTGTGGGGTGGGGGAACTTGCCCGACCAGATTCACACGACCCGTCACCCTGCGCATGTCGATCAGTCACGCACCGTATCGCGGTGCTGCTCATCGGCGTTGCCGCCCGCTCCGACCAGTCCCGTGCGGACCCCGGTGAGCCGGTCCCCGAACCGCCGCATCTCCCGTTGCCCGACCGTCCCGATGACCGCGGGCAGGCAGCCGCGCACGCCCTGCATCCCGCGCAGCCACCACTGCCCGTACACATGGCTCGCCCGCCGCTCGACGCCGGCCACCAGCCGGTCCACGGCGGGGCCCAGCGGATAGGTCTTGTTCGACGGCCACGGCAGCCGCTGTCGCAACTCCCGCATCACGTCGTCCTGGTCGGCCCCGCGCACCATGTCGGTGTCGGTCCACGACAGGTACCCGACGCCCACCTTCACGCCCTGGTGGCCGACTTCGGCCCGCAGCGCGTGCGCGTACGCCTCCACACCGGACTTGGAGGCGCAGTACGCCGTCATCATCGGCGCCGGGGTGATCGCCGCGAGGGAGGCGATCTGGAGCAGGTAGCCGCGGCTCTCGGTGAGCAGCGGCAGGAACGCCCGTGCGGTGACCGCCGATCCGATCAGGTTCACCTCGATCACCCGCCGCCAGGACTCCGGATCGGATGCGGCGAACGGACCGCCCGTCGCCACACCGGCGTTGGCGACCACGATGTCCACCCGGCCGAACCGTTCCCGGACCTCCCCGGCGACCCGGGCCATCGCCTCGTGGTCGGTGACGTCCGCGTGCCAGTGGTCGCTGTCGCCGTGCAGCCGTGCGGAGACGTCCTTGAGCGCGTCCGGCTCCAGCCCGACCAGCGCCACCCTCACCCCGCGCGCGGAGAGCTTGCGGGCCATCAACTCCCCCACTCCGCGCGCCGCTCCGGTGACGACGGCGACCTTTCCTTCGAGACTGACCCTGCTCATGCGCTCTCCTCGACGGGTGCGGCGTGGATGTGGACGGCGGCGAGGGCCCGGATCCTCCCGGTGACCGGGCCGGGCGCCTCGACGGGCGTCATGTGGCCGATGCCGGGCAGTTCGGTGACGCCGAGGCAGTGGGGCAGCGCGGCGGCGATCGACCGGGCGTGCACGGGAGGGGTGAGCCGGTCCGCGCCGCCGACGACGATCTCGACCGGCACGTTCAACCCGGCGAGCGCGTGGTCGAGATCGAGCCCGTCGAGCACCTGCGACCAGGCGTGACGCGCCGCGCGCGGGCAGGCGTGCACGATGCGGGCGCACGCCTCGACCATCTCCGGGGTGGAGGCGGGGCCCATCGTCGCGTACCTGAGGATCCGGCGGGCGAGCGGCGTGACCGGTCCGAGCGGGGCCCGGGAGCCGAGGATCCGCCCGGTCAGCCGGGTCCGCGCCCCGCCCGCCCGGATCGGCAGCACCGTCGACTCGGCGACCAGCCGTGAACTGCCCGTGCTGCACAGCAGGACGGCGGCCGCGTGCGCGCGGAACGCGGGCCTGGCGGCGGCGGCCATCACCGTCATCCCGCCCATGGAGTGTCCGGCGACCACGGCCCGCTCCCCCGGCGCGAGGGTGGCGGCGAGGACGGCCTCGAGGTCGTCGGCGAGCACGTCGGTGCTGCACGCCGGGCTCGCGGGGGTGCGTCCGTGGCCGCGCTGGTCGTAGGCGATGACCCGGTGGTCTGCGGCCAGTTCGCGGATCTGCGCCGCCCAGAAGGCGGTCGAGCAGGTCCAGCCGTGGGCGAGGACGACCGCGGGCGCCCGGTCGGGGCCGTGCACCTCGACGTGCAGCCGGGTCCCGTCGGCGGAGCGGACGGTCGGTTCCCGGGCGGCGACGGGCGGGGCGTACGGCCCGGAGGTGACGTGACCGGGGCGGCTCACGCGGTCACCTCCGCGTTCTCCCGGGCGTCCCCGGCCGCGGCCGGGGCCTGGCGGAGCACGGCGTACTCGGCGAGGTCCACACGGCGGGTCTCGCGCCGGAACTCACTCGTCGTACCGGGCCAGATGGTGGTGTTGCGCCCGCTCTCGTCGAGGTACCAGCTGGTGCAGCCGCCGGTGTTCCACACCGTGCGCTTCATCCGCTCCTGCACCCGGTGGTTCCAGGCGCGCACCGCGCTGGGGCGGGCGTCGAGGGCGACCCGGCCGCCCAGGACGTCGAGCTGGCGGAGGTAGTCGGCCAGGTAGTTCAGCTGGGACTCGATCATCAGGATCATGGAGGAGTTCCCGAGGCCGGTGTTGGGGCCGATGATCGTCATCCAGTTGGGGAACCCGGCGGCACAGGCACCGCGCAGCGCCTGCATCCCGCCGGTCCAGCTCTCGGCGAGGGTCTTCCCCTCGGCGCCGACGACCCGCTCGGCGATGGGCATGTCGGTGACGTGGAACCCGGTCCCGAACACGATCGCGTCGACCTCGGCCTCGGTCCCGTCGGCCCCGACGAGGGTCGATCCGCGCACCTCGCTCAGACCGCTCGCGACGACGTCCACGTTGGGCCGTGCGAGCGCCGGGTAGTAGGTGCTCGACAGCAGGATCCGCTTGCAGCCGATGCGGTAGTCGGGGGTGAGCTTGGCGCGCAGGGCCGGGTCCTTGATCGCGCGGCCCATGTTGCGCTTGGCCAGCCGCTCGACGAAGCCGAGCTCGCCGGGGTGCTTGGTGAACGCCTGGACCTGCAGCTCCCTGATGCCCCACAGCAGCCCGCGGCGCAGTGTGGTGGTGAGGGGCAGCGCCCGGTGCAGGGCGCGCTCGGCGCCGCTGATGGGCCGGTCGACGCGGGGCAGCACCCAGGCGGGGGTGCGCTGGAAGAGGGTCAGCCGCGAGACGAGCGGCTGGACGGCCGGCACGATCTGGATCGCCGAGGCGCCGGTGCCGACCACGGCGACCCGCTTGCCGCGCAGGTCGTAGTCGTGGTCCCAGCGGGCGGAGTGGAACACCTCGCCGGGGAAGGTGTCGAGCCCCGGTATGTCGGGGATCCTCGGGTCGGACAGCGGCCCGGTCGCGGACACGACCACGTCCGCGCTGAGGCTGCCGCTGCTGGTCTCGATCTCCCACCGCAGCCGCTCGCCGTCCCACGTCATCCGCTTCACCTCCGAGTCGAAGCGGAGGTGCGGGCGCAGGCCGAAGGCGTCGGTGACGTGCTCGAGGTAGGCGCGGATGTGCTCCTGCCCGGAGAAGGAGCGGGGCCAGTCGGGATTGGGCGCGAAGGAGAACGAGTACAGGTGGGACGGCACGTCGCACGCGCACCCGGGGTAGCTGTTGTCGCGCCAGGTGCCGCCGACGCTGCTCGCCCGTTCCAGGACGACGAAGTCGGTGATCCCCTCGCGCCGCAGCCGTACGGCGGCCCCGAGCCCGCCGAATCCCGACCCGACCACCGCCACCCGCACGTGTTCCCGCCCCTGTCCATGCTCCTGCCCGGCCATTCCCCAGCCTCCACGCGTCGCCCAGAACCATGCCAGTGAACACTGGCGCAATGGGGAGGGTAGGGCAGCTCCGTACCGATGGGTAGGGGGCGCGCGAAGAAAGTTACCGGCGGTACGACCTAGGCTGCAGGCGTGGCAGAAGACAGCGGAGGACCCGGCGAGCGGCGCGAGTACCGCATGGACGAACTGGCCCGGCTGGCCGGCATCACGGTGCGCACGCTGCGCTTCTACCGCGAACGCAAGCTGATCCCGCCACCGCGCCGCGAGGGCCGCATCGCCTGGTACGACGACCAGCACCTGGCCCGGCTGCGCACGATCACGGCGCTGTTGGAACGCGGCCACACCCTGAACGGCATAGCGGAACTCGCCGAGGCCTTCGACCACGGCCGGGACGTCGGCGACCTCCTCGGCGTGGACACCCCCACCGAGGAGACCCCGGTCCGCCTCACCCCCGAGGAGCTCGCCGACCACTTCGCCGGCGAGGTCACCCCGGAGAACCTGGCCGCCGCCCTGGACCTCGGTTACCTCGGCGTCGACGGCGAGGAGATCGTCCACATCAGCCGCCGTCTGCTGGACGTGTCGTCGGCGCTGGTCCGCGAGGGCATCCCGCTCGCGGAGGTGCTCCGCACCGGCGCCGAGGTGCGCACCCACGCCGACACCCTGGCCGACCTCTTCGCCGGCCTGATCCTCCGCCACGCCCCGAAGGAGTCCCTCCACCGCCTGCGCCCGCTGGCCCGCAGCGTGGTGGACGCGGAACTCTCCCTGGCGCTGGACCGGCGGCTGAACAAGCGGGACTGACCGTCGTCAGCGGTCGTAGACCACCGTCACCGGCGCGTGGTCCGACCACCGCTCGGCGTGCGTGGCGGCCCGCTCGACCCGGGCCTCCACCGCCCGGGCCGCGAGCCCCGGGGTCGCCATGTGGTAGTCGATCCGCCATCCGGTGTCGTTGTCGAAGGCCCGCCCCCGGTAGGACCACCAGGAGTACGGCCCCTCCACGTCCGGATGCAGCGCCCGCACGACGTCGACGTACCCGCCGTCCGCCGGGTCGAGCACCCGGGACAGCCACTCCCGCTCCTCCGGCAGGAACCCGGAGCTCTTGGTGTTCCCCCGCCAGTTCCTCAGGTCCGCCTTCTCGTGGGCGATGTTCCAGTCCCCGCACACCACGACCTCCCGCCCGTCCGCGGCGGCCCGCTCCCGCAGCCCCTTGAGATGGACGAGGAACCGGTCCATGAACCGGACCTTCTCGTCCTGCCGCTCGGTCCCGACCTCCCCGGACGGCAGGTAGAGCGAGGCGACGGTCACCCCGGGCAGATCGACTTCCACGTACCGCCCGCTGGCGTCGAACTCGTCCGACCCGAAACCGATGCGTGTGCGCTCGGGCTCACGCCGGGAGTACAGCGACACTCCCGCACGCCCCTTGGCGGCGGCGGGAGCGTGCACGACGTGCCACCCCTCGGGCTCCCGCACCTCCTCGGGCAGCTGCTTCGCCTCCGCCCGCACCTCCTGCAGGCACAGCACATCGGCGGAGGTCCCGGCCAGCCACTCCACGAAGCCCTTCCGGGCGGCGGCCCGCAGTCCATTGACGTTGACGGAGGTCACAGTGAGCATCAGGGCACGATACGGCACTCCGTGTCCGGGCGTGTCTTACGGTATTCGGCATGGAAATCCGCCCGGTCCCCTACGACCACCCCGACGCCGTCAAGCTGGACGCCGAAGTCCAGGCCGAGTACCACGTCCGCTACGGCGACGGCGGCGACGCCACCCCCATGGACCCGGCGGACTTCCGGCCCCCGAACGGCACCTACCTGATCGCGTACGACGAGGCGGGCGTCCCCGTGGCCTCCGGCGGCTGGCGCGCGCAGGACGCCAACGACGAGGGCAACCGGGACGGCGACGCCGAGCTGAAGCGCATGTACGTGATCGAGCAGATGCGCGGCCGGGGCCTGGCCCGCCGCATCCTGGCCGCCCTGGAGGAGGACGCCCGCGCCGCCGGCCGCGTCCGCATGGTCCTGGAGACCGGCACCAAGCAGCCGGAGGCCATCGCCCTGTACACCTCCAGCGGCTACGAGCCCTGCGAGAAGTTCGGCTACTACCGCTTCCACGAGGAGAGCCGCTGCTACGCCAAGGCGCTGTAGCGGTCAGTCCGGCCCGAGCAGGAAGTACGCCGTGTCACGAGACGTGCCGTAGGGCCAACCGACCTCCACGGTGACCGGGATCCCCCGCCCGCCCGGCTCGAGGCGGAGGGGGACGCCGCGCGTGCCGTCCACGCCGAGGGGCCGGGCGAGGGCGGAGTCGCACTCCTCCCGGTTCAGCCATGTCGGGTCCTGCGCGACGGCGTCGTCCCCGGGTTCGCCCGCCCGGACCCCGAGCGTCTCGCACGCGCCGCCGAGCGACACTTCCTCGTCGGTGCCGTTCTCATAGGTGACCGTCACGCCGTACGTGCCGCCGGGCTCCCGCCGCGGAGGGCCGACCGTGACCTTCAGACCGTCCTCGTACCGGGCGGTCGCACCGGGGCCGAGCGGATCCCCCCTGTCGCCCGAGGCCCCGGCCTGCTCCAGCTGCCCGGATCCGTCCAGGCCCTTCTCGAACGCGTCCAGTTCCCGGGCACCCCGGCCGAGCAGGCCGAGGAAGAGGAGCAGCACGACCGCGCAGCCGGCGAAGCACCCCGATCCCTTCGTGGCCGGGGGAGCGTCGGAGACCGCATCCGTATCCATGCGGGCCACGGTAGGAAGCGGCCCCCCGCCCGGTCATGAGCGCGCGTACTCATACGGCGATCCGGTGGCGCCGGCGGACACCCGAGTACGCGAGGGAGCGACGGACCGCCGCCCGAGCGCTGCCGGACCGTTCCGCCTCCGCCCGCTTAAGTCGGCCTTAAACGCTCGTTAAGCGATCGGCCGTAGTCCTTATGACGTCAAATAACCCCAGCTCAGAGCCGGTTGAAGCGCAAACCGGACAGTTGGTTGCGCTGTCAACCGTCCGTAGCATCGGGGCTTCCCCACGTTCCGCCTCCCCCCACTCCCCCCACGGAACTTCCCCACAGACAAGGTGTGTTCAGTCATGGCCGCTCATCGCGCACGGCGGTGGTCGCTCGGCGGGCTCGTCCTGCTGGTCTCCACCGCGGTCGTCGCCGCCTTCGCCTTCCTCACCACAGGGCCGTCCGCCGACCGGGCCGACGCCGCCACCGCCGCGCCGACCTGGTCGGACGAGTTCGACGGCCCGGCCGGCAGCGCCCCGGACCCCGGCAAGTGGACGCTGGAGACCGGCGGCAGCGGCAACGGCAACCACGAGCTGCAGTACTACCGCGACAGCAGGGACAACGCCGCCCTCGACGGCAACGGCAACCTCGTCATCACCGCCCGCAAGAACACCGACACCGGGCTCCAGTGCTGGTACGGCCCCTGCCAGTACACCTCCGCCCGCCTCAACACCGCCAAGACCTTCACCCAGGCCTACGGTCGCTTCGAGGCGCGCATCAAGGTGCCCCGCGGTCAGGGCATGTGGCCCGCGTTCTGGATGCTCGGCGACGACCTGGGCACGGCCGGATGGCCCGGCAGCGGCGAGATCGACATCATGGAGAACGTCGGCTACGAACCCGGGATCGTGCACGGCACCGTCCACGGCCCCGGCTACTCAGGCGGCGGCGGCATCGGCGCCGCGTACACGCTCCCGGGCGGCGCGGCCTTCGCCGACGGCTTCCACGTCTTCGCGGTCGACTGGAGCCCCGAGAAGATCACCTGGTCCGTCGACGGGCAGACCTACCAGACCCGCACCCCGGCCGACCTGGGCGGCAAGAAGTGGGTCTACGACCACCCGTTCTTCCTCATCCTCAACCTCGCCGTCGGCGGCGACTGGCCCGGCAGCCCGAACGCCTCCACCGCCTTCCCCCAGACGATGACCATCGACTACGTACGCGTCTCCGCCCCCGGCGGCTCCTCCGGGAACGGCGGCGCCACCCGGACCGGCGCCGTCAAGGGCGTCGGCGGCATGTGCGCCGACGTCGCCGGCGCCTCGACCGCGGACGGGACCCCGATCCAGCTGCACGACTGCACCGGCGTCGACGCGCAGAAGTGGACCCTGGGCGGCGACGGCACCGTACGCGCCCTCGGCAAGTGCCTCGACGTACGGGGCGGCTCCACCGCGGACGGGACGCCCGTGCAGCTCCACACCTGCAACGGCACCAAGGCCCAGCAGTGGACCCACACCTCCGCCCGCGACCTGACCAACATCGGTGCGGACAAGTGCCTGGACGCCAGGGGCGGCTCCTCCGCCGACGGCACGCCCCTGCAGATCTGGACGTGCACCGGCGCCGCCCACCAGAAGTGGACGGTCGGCTGACCCGCCCCCGTCGAGACCACGCCCCCGGCCGATCCCGAGCCGGGGGCGTCCGGCATCCGGCCGACACGGGAGCGTCTGCGCGCCGGCAAAGCCCACGACGCGCCTCACCTGCGGGGGTGGCTGCGCGGCAAGCGCGTCGGACACCTGGCCCTCCTCGGGCTCGCCGCCGCCCTGTGCTGCTACGAACGCCTCGTCCGCCTCACCACGCAGGACAGGTCTTGCCGACAAGGTGATGCCGTTGCGGCGCCGGCAACCACAGGGCCGGTGCCCGGGCGCCGGTCACGGTGCCGAACGCCTCCGCTGCAGCAACCAGGTGCCCCCTGTCACTGTCCCCGTCACCGATAAGCCCACGATCAGCGACTTCCTGAACTCCTCCGCCTTGCTGCCGTCGTCCGCGACAACCACCGACAGCGCCGCGATGACGACCGTGATCACCAGCCCAATGGCCAGGTTCTTCCTCACCCGCGATTTCAGCAACTGCTCCTCCTTCTCGACGGGTGTGGTGCCGCATCGTCCTCGATGCGGCACCACACCGGGTTGTCATCCGTTCGGGTCGGTCGGTACGGTCTTGCGCCGTGTCCGTCACGGACGCCCCGTCCGACCCCCTCGGACGGGACGTCATGCTTCTCGTGGCCGGCCCGCGAGCCGCGCGTCCAGGGTCTGGACGACGCACGGTCGCTTCCGGATGCGAGCCAGGGCCGTTCTCCGCGCAGTCCCGCTGCACCCGTCGATCGCCCACGCCACCACCGGACGGACGTGAGCGTCCAACCCCGCACTCGTACGCTCCATGTGCACCGGCGCCTCCCTGTGAACGAGGCCCTGCCGACACCCGTCGCCGGCAACCCGCGTCCGTCTTCACGAGCGAGGCGTCGGGCCCACGGACCGTCTAGCGCGTGGCGGACGGTGATCCGCCTACGGCGGACAGGGAAGGCGGCTCATAGTCGTACAGGTATCCCTGCGCCCGTTCGAAGAACGGGAGGAGTACGCGCATCTTCGCCGCGTTGATCTGTCGCTTCACGGCGCCGGGCCGCTTGCTCTCACGGGCGTTGTGCCCGTGCTTGAGCAGCTTGTCGATGCGCGGGCGGCGTGCCTCGTCGTAGGCCTTGAGTGCCGCCGGGACGGTCGGGGCACTGCTCAGCGCCGCCGCGAGCTCCAGTGCGTCCTCGACGCACATCGAGGCGCCGTGGCCGACGCCGACAGGGTGGGCGGCGTCGCCGACCAGGACCATGCGCCCACTGTGCCACTTCTGGATCGGGTCGCAGACGCTCAGGTGGCCGGACGCGACCACCGACGTCGCGGCTGCAAGGAGGGCCCTCGGCGTTGCCTCCGGAAACAGCTCGGTGACGCGCCGTAGCCACTGCGCGTCGTCGACGCCTCGCAGGTCGGGCTTGACCGGATCCCCGATCTGCGCCGTCCACCACTGGGTTTGCTCGTCGATGCCGGTGTACACGAAGGCACCGTTGCGCGTGTAGGTGAGGTTCCAGACGCCGGGCTCGAGACCCGTCAGGTTGGAGATTCCGGCGACCCCGTAGAGCCCCGCGTACTCCGCGCGCGGCGCGGAGGAGTCGATCAGTCCGCGCACGGTCGACCAGATGCCGTCGGCACCCACGAGCAGCTCCGCGGTGTCGCGCCGGCCGGAGGCGAATTCTGCCACCACACTGTTCGCCGACTCCGTGGCGTCCACCAGGCGTTCGCCGGTGACGATCTGCGCGCCCGCGTCGAGCGCCGCGCGCCGCAGGACCGCCACGAGCCGTCCACGCTGGAGCGAGATGCTGCGCATCGGGTCGGCATCGCGACGAAGGCGTGGCACGTCGCCCAAGAGGTGGCCGCCCGCCGTGTAGAACCGCATCCGGTCGACGGGGAATCCGGCCGCCTGCACGTCGCGTAAGCAGCCCAGCTTCTCCAGTGCGCGCAGGCCGTTGACCGCCAGGCTGAAGTGGGCGCCGACGTCCTCGACCGGAACCTCGTACGCCTCGTAGACGGTCACGTCGTGACCGATCCGCTGCAGTGCAAGGGCGATGGCGGGTCCGGCCACCCCGCCACCGATCACGATCGTCCGCACGTTGCCTCCCTGAATTGAGTTTCACTGAATGCTGATTCAGCGTAAGTGTGTTCCGATACGCTGACGTCTGTCAACGGTCGATGGAGGACGACATGCCGCAGGCGAGTACCGCCAGTCGAAAAGTCCGGGCGGCCCAGACCCGTGCCGCGCTGCTGGACGCGGCGCGAGGGCTGTTCAACGACCGCGGCTACCTCAATACGAAGATCACCGACATCACCGCCGCGGCCGGACGCTCGACCGGCTCGTTCTACGAGCACTTCGCCGGCAAGGACGAGCTGCTCCAGGCGCTCCTCGCCGAGATGGAGGAGGCGATCGACGAGCGCATGGTCGGCCTGGAGCACCCCCGCGATCACGACCTGACCGACCGCGACCAGCTGCGCGACCACGTCGGTGTCGCGTGGAGGGTGATGCGGCAGAACCGCCCGGTCACGCTCGCACTGTTTCAGGCGATGGTGGCCGACGACCCCGGCACGGGCCGGGCCTGGCGCGACCTGCGCGAGCAGACGGGAACCATTCGGGAGCATCTGGAGTACCTGGTCGAGCGCGGACACCAGCTGCCCGGCGACCCCGAGTTCATCGCGGCGGCGATAGGCGCGATGCTCGTCACCCTCAACTACGCCGTGCTCACGCCCCCCGGCGACGAAGACGACCAGCACGTCATCGACACCCTCACGGATCTGCTGTTGCACGGGCTGACCGGGCCGGCGTCACGGCCAGCGGATGAACCCTGAGAGACCACGTGCGCGTCGCTCCCACGCTGGTCGAGGACGAGGCTTCGCCGACGCGGCCAGGCCCGACACCGCAGCCTCGTGCGTTCTGCGTCGCGAATCGCGCTTCACCGGTACGTGAGTGACGTGACTCCCACCATGCGTCCCTTTCGGCATGGCCGGGCGGGAGGTGGCGCCTCCCGCCCCGTCCGACCGACCAGGGTCCGTCTTCGGAGATCATCGGGCGGTGGATCACGGTGGGGTGATACGCCGTCATGAACCCACCGATACGGGCCGCGGCCCGTGACCGACCATCCGGAGGGCGTCGCCCCAGCGGGCAGGTGGGCGGACTTGCGTACTCACCACGCCTGAAACGACGAGATCCCGACCCGACGGTGACCGTCTGATCGGGATCTCGCTAACCGCTCCCGGGCTAACCCACGAACGGCCTTGTGCAGTGGACCTGAGGGGATTTGAACCCCTGGCCCCCTCGATGCGAACGAGGTGCGCTACCGGACTGCGCCACAGGCCCTTGCAACGAGTGAAACTTTAGCATCCCGATCGGGGTGCTCGGAAATCCGTTGGCCCGGCGCTACTCGTTGGCGGCCTTCGGGCGCTCCCCGTCCTCGTACTGGTCGAAGAGAGGGGTGCGTCCACGCTCGCGGGAGCGGCGGGCCGAGGCGGCCCGGCGGGCGTCGCTGCGGTCGTCGGCGGGAGCCTCCGGGTCCGGGTCCGCCTCGTCGTCGGCCGGGCCTTGCGCCTCGTCCACCGGTACCGCGCTGGAGCGGGCCGAGCTCCAGGTGTCCGGGGCGCCGAGGTCCACCTCGCCCGTGGCGCGGGGGGCGACCGGGGCGGTCACGTACGTGGGGAGCGGCACCGGGACCGGGTCCCAGCTGTCGCCGCCCTGGCCGGGCCGCCGCTCCCGCTCGCGCTGCTGGTCCACCCACTCGGCGTGGTCGGTCTGCTCGACGAGCGCCCGCCGGTCCGCGGCGAGCGCGGTCAGGCCCGGGTCGGTGTCGGTCCCCGCTTCCGGTCCCTCCGGTTCGTCGGGGTCGGCCTCCTCGACGGACGGGCGGCGGCGCGGCTGGCGTTCCCGCTCGCGCAGCCGCTGTGCGGCGGCCTCGGCCTGGCGGCGGTCCATCTGGTAGGCGAAGCGGCGGCGCTCCTGGGAGCGGAGGTAGGCGATGTACGCGCTCAGCAGTACGGCCGGTACGCCGGGCGCCCAGAGGAAGGCCAGCCCGCCGACCGCCGCGACGATCGCGCCGAGCGTGAAGGCGGCGAAGAGCATCATGGTGGTGCGCCGGCGGCGGGCGAGCGCCTTGGAGCGCTGGGCGCGTGCGGCGGCGGCCTGCGCCGCCCGGGCCCGCTGGGCGTCCGGTCCGCGGCGGGCGGCCGGCACCCGTCCCCGCGCGGCGGCCGGTTCGGGCGTCCGCCGTTCCACGCGTTCGTGCGGAGGCCGGCCGGGCGCCGCCTCCGGCCGTTCCACGGGGGCCGGCGGTGCGGGCACCTGGGTCTGCGGGCGGGTCTGGGACACGGCGAAGGCCCGGACGTCCACCGAGTCGGTGACCGCGTCCGGGTCGTGGACGCTCGGCTCCCCCTCGTCGGCGGAGCGCGCCCGCAGGTCCTTGGCGTACCGGCGCTCCATGCCCGCCCGTCCGGACAGCAATCGGATGGCGGTGCTGAAGCGTTCCGTCGGACGGGCCTCGTTCAGCTCGTCCTGCCTACGGAGCCACATCGGCACCAAGTAGGCGGCCCAGGCCCCGACGATGACTGCGTAGATGAGGCCGCTGCTGCTCACGTCTCACACCGTAGAGGGGTTTGCACGGGGCCATACGCCAATTGGGCCGGTGTGTCGCACGATCCGGCTGATATTTCGAACTTTTCTTGTGACCGATGCGATCAGGGGCCCGCCCGAAGCGGGAATTCCGCGTCCGAAGGCGGTCGCCTTCCCCTTTAATTCGAACGTTTATTCAATTTCCGGAGCTGTGCGGGATTCCCGGATCGCGCCGTTCACGGCCGGCCCGCCCCCCGGAGCGTGCCCGCCTCCACCGGGCGAGCAAACCGTCGGGGACCTCCTCCACCGTGAGCGCGAAGACGAGGTGGTCGCGCCAGGCGCCGTCGATGTGGAGATAACGGGGGCGCAGTCCCTCCTCCCGGAATCCGAGTTTCTCCACGACCCTGCGACTCGGTCCGTTCTCGGGGCGAATGCAGACCTCGATACGGTGCAGTCCGACGGTGCGGAAACAGTGGTCCACCGCCATCGCCACGGCCGTCGGCACCACTCCCCGGCCGGCCACCGCCTCGTCCACCCAGTAGCCGATGTGGCCCGAGCACATCGAGCCCCAGGTGATCCCGGCGACCGTCAACTGACCGACCAGGCGGCCCTGGTACTCGATGACGAACGGCAGCATCCGGCCCGCGTTCGCCTCGGAGCGCAGGTGGCGGACCATCTGGCGGTAGGTCGGCCGGTGGATGACCGGGCCGCTGGGCGTGGGCGGCGGGATGGTCGCCTCCCAGGGCCGCAGCCAGTCGCGGTTGCGCCGGTTGATCTCGCGCCAGGCCTTCTGGTCGCGCAGCCTTATCGGCCGGAGGACGATGTCGCCGTCCACCAGCTCGGCCGGCCAGTGCGGGGTGCTCAGCTCGCACCCCCGCCCGTGGCGTCCGGCCTGGGGTGGTCCCCGCCGCGCAGCTGGTCCACGGCGTGCCCCAGCAGCGGCTCCAGGACCGCGAGACCGTCCTTCACCCCACCGCCGGACCCGGGGAGGTTGACGATCAGGGTCCGGCCCGCGACCCCGGCGAGCCCCCGGGAGAGGGCGGCGGTGGGCACCTTGTCCCGGCCGTACGCCCGGATGGCCTCCGCGATGCCGGGGACCTCGTGGTCGATGACCCGGCGGGTCGCCTCGGGGGTGCGGTCGGTGGGCGAGACGCCGGTGCCGCCGGTGGTGACGACGACGTCGTACCCGGCGTCGACGCCCGCGCGCAGGGCGGCCTCCACGGGGTCGCCGTCGGGGACCACCCGGGGGCCGTCGACCGCGAAACCGAAGCGCCGCAGCCCCTCCGCGACCAGCGGGCCGCCCTTGTCCTCGTAGACGCCGGCGGCGGCCCGGCTGGAGGCGGTGACGACGAGCGCGCGATAGCTCATGCCCTGCTCCAGTCGCCCGACTTTCCGCCCGTCTTCTCCTCGACCCGTACGTCCGTGATGACCGCCTCCTTGTCGACCGCCTTGACCATGTCGATCACGGTGAGCGCGGCGACGGAGACCGCGGTGAGCGCCTCCATCTCGACGCCCGTGCGATCCGTCGTCCGCACCGTCGCCGCGATCTCCACGGCGTCGTCCGCGACCGACAGGTCCAGTTTCACACCGGAGACCGACAACGGGTGACAGAGCGGGATCAGGTCGGGGGTGCGTTTGGCGCCCATGATGCCCGCGATCCGCGCGGTGGCCAGCGCGTCGCCCTTGGGGACGCCCTCGCCGCGCAGCAGCTCGATCACGCGCGGTGAGACGAGGACGCGGCCGGTGGCCCGCGCGGTGCGCGCGGTGACGTCCTTGCCGGACACGTCGACCATGCGGGCGGCGCCCGCCTCGTCGATGTGGGTCAGGCGGGACTGCTCGGAGGAACCGGGGGTCTCCCCCCGGGAAGGCACGGTCATGATCGTGTGGCGCTCCCGGTCCTGGCCCGGCGCGGTGCGGCGCACGGGCCTGCTGTGCGCGACACGGTACCGCCAACCGGCCGCGCTCAGCCGAGCAGGACCACCTCCACCTCGGTGCCGGGCGCGACGGACTCGGCGTCCTCGGCGACCACGATCAGCGCGTTCGCCTGCGCGAGCGCCGCCACCAGGTGGGAGCCGGCGCCCCCCACGGGCGTCACCGTGCCGTCGGCGTACCGGCCGCGCAGGAACTGGCGGCGGCCCCGGGGGGAGGCCAGCGCCCGGTCGGCGGTGAGCTTCGCGCGGGCCCTCGGCCGGTGGACGTCCGTCAGGCCCATCAGGGTGCGGATGGCGGGACGGACGAACAGCTCGAAGGAGACGTAACTGGAGACCGGGTTGCCGGGCAGGGCCAGCAGCGGGGTGTGGTCGGGGCCGATGGAGCCGAAGCCCTGCGGCTTGCCCGGCTGCATGGCGAGCCTGCGGAAGTCGACGCCGCTGCCGGGCTCGTCCTCGTCCGCCGCGTACGACAGCGCCTCCTTGACGACGTCGTACGCCCCGACGCTCACACCGCCGGTGGTGACCATGAGGTCGGCGCGCACCAACTGGTCCTCGATGGTGTCCCGCAGGGTCGTGGCGTCGTCGGCGACGGCGCCCACGCGGTAGGCGATCGCGCCGGCGTCCCGTGCGGCGGCGGTGAGGGCGAAGCTGTTGGAGTCGTAGATCTGACCCGGGCGCAGTTCCTCGTCGGGCTGGACGAGTTCACTGCCGGTGGAGAGCACCACCACGCGCGGGCGCGGGCGCACCCGCACGGTGCCGCGGCCGATCGCGGCGAGCAGGGAGATCTGCGGCGGGCCGAGGACGGTGCCGGCCGCCAGCGCGCGGTCTCCGGCCCTGACGTCGCTGCCCCGGGCGCGCACGTGCGCGCGCGCCTCGGCCGGGCGGTACACGTTCACCTGCCCGGTGGCGCCCTCGGGGGCCAGGCTGCGGGCGCGCATCCCGGTGGCCGGGCCCTCGCCGAGGCCGCCGTCGGTCCACTCGACCGGGACGACGGCCTCCGCGCCGGGCGGGAGCGGGGCGCCGGTCATGATGCGGGCGGCCTGGCCGGGGCCGACGTGGAGGAGGTCGGCCGCGCCGGCGGCGACGTCCCCGACGACCTCGAGGGCCGCCGGGTACTGCTCGCTCGCGCCGGCGACGTCCGCGACCCGCACCGCGTACCCGTCCATGGAGCTGTTGTCGAACGGGGGCAGGGGGACCGGCACCGTGACGTCCTCGACCAGGACGCAGCCCTGGGCGTCGAGGAGGTTCAGCTCGATGGGTTCGAGGGGCCGGACGGTCGCGAGGATGTCGTCCAGGTGCTCGTCGACCGACCAGAGGCGGTCCGGGCCTGCGGTGCGGGGCGCGGCGGTACTCAACGTTGCTGCATCTCCTCGGTGACGTATCGCTGGAGCCAGGTCCGGAACTCCGGTCCCAGGTCCTCACGTTCGCACGCGAGCCGGACGATGGCACGCAGGTAGTCGCCGCGGTCGCCGGTGTCATAGCGGCGGCCCTCGAAGACCACGCCGTGCACCGGGCCGCCGATCCCCTCGTCCGTCGCGAGCTGCTGGAGGGCGTCGGTGAGCTGGATCTCGCCGCCGCGGCCGGGCTCGGTCTTGCGCAGGATGTCGAACACGGCCGGGTCGAGGACGTAGCGGCCGATGATGGCGTAGTGGGACGGCGCCTCCTCGGCGGCGGGCTTCTCGACCAGGCCGGTGACCTTGACGACGTCGGCGTCCGCGGTGGTCTCCACCGCGGCGGAGCCGTAGAGGTGGATCTGCTCGGGGGCCACCTTCATGAGCGCGACGACGCTGCCGCCGTACCGGCGCTGGATGTCGATCATGCGCTGCAGCAGGGGGTCGCGCGGGTCGATCAGGTCGTCGCCGAGGAGGACGGCGAAGGGCTCGTCGCCGACGTGCGGGGCGGCGCACAGCACGGCGTGACCGAGGCCCTTGGGGTCGCCCTGGCGGACGTAGTGCATGGTGGCCAGGTCGCTGGACTGCTGGACCTTGGCGAGGCGGTCGGCGTCGCCCTTCTTCTGAAGGGCGGACTCCAGCTCGTAATTGCGGTCGAAGTGGTCCTCCAGCGGGCGCTTGTTGCGGCCCGTCACCATGAGGACGTCGTCGAGGCCGGCGGAGACGGCCTCTTCGACCACGTACTGGATCGCCGGCTTGTCGACGACCGGCAGCATCTCCTTGGGAGTGGCCTTGGTGGCCGGCAGGAACCGGGTGCCGAGGCCGGCTGCGGGGATGACAGCCTTGCTGATCCGAGGGTGTGACTGAGACATGCCCGACACCATATCGGGCCCCTTTGCAGCGAATCCGAGACTCCGGCTCATTATCGATCATATGAACACAATGGAACGGTACGGGAACAGACGTGAGACACCAGCAGGACACGAACGAGCCCGACAAGCGGGTATGGCGCCGGAATCTCCTCACGGTGAGGAATGGGCTGACGGCGGAATACCTGCGGGAATCCGCCGCCGCCCTGGCCCGGCGGGCGCTCGCCCTGCCCGAGCTGGCGCACGCGCGCACGGTGGCGGCGTACGTCTCCGTGGGGAGCGAACCCGGCACGCTCGCCCTGCTGGACGCGCTGCGCGCGCGGGGCACCCGCGTCCTGCTGCCCGCGCTGCTGCCCGACGACGACCTGGACTGGGGCGCGTACGAGGGCGAGGATTCACTCACCCGCGTGCGGCACGGCGCCCGGATGGCGCTCCTCGAGCCCGCGGGACCGCGGCTCGGGCCGGACGCCGTCACGGAGGCAGACGCCGTGCTGCTGCCGGGCCTGGCCGTCGACACGCGCGGGATGCGCCTGGGGCGCGGCGGCGGCTCCTACGACCGGGTCCTCGCCCGGCTGGAGCGCGCGGGCGCGCGTCCGTCGCTGGTGGTGCTGCTGTACGACACGGAGGTCGTCGCGCGTGTCCCCGCCGAGCCGCACGACCGTCCGGTGCACGCGGTGGTGACCCCGTCCGGGGCACGCCGGTTCGGCTGAGACCCGCACACGCGAAAGCGGCCCCACGCGTGTGCGTGGGGCCGCTTCCGACGGCGGGGGCCGGGGTCAGGGCTTCAGCAGCAGGGTGTCGCTGGTGCTGCCCTCGACCGCCTTCTTCGAGTACGACCACTCCAGCAGCTCGCCCTCGGCCCACTTGTCCGTCTGGTCGACGTAGTGGGCGTTGTAGGCGTGCCCGGAGGCGCCGGTGAGGTTGATCCACCGGGACTTGTCGAGGTCGCCGAGGTTCACCACCATCCGCATGGACGGCACCCACACCACGCCGTAGCCCCCGGCGGCGTTCCAGCCGGTCGCGTTGACGGTGGCCTCGCCGCCGCCCAGCTTCCACGGACCCCGGTTGAGCATGTACTGCAGGAAGTCCGGGCCCTCGGTGCCGAGGGTCTGGTTGTTCAGGAACAGGCGGTGCAGCCGGCCCCAGCTCCAGCTGTCGATGTCCTTGCCGAGCTTGGCGGTCAGCTCCCAGCGGGCGTCGATCAGGGCCCGCTCGAACAGCTCGTCACGGTTGGCCGCGGCGGGACGGGTGCCCGACTTGGGGGTCGTCCACCAGTCGCTGTCCTCCTTGTCCATCAGCTTGCGGACCACCTCGAACCAGCGGTCGCCGCCGTCGGGCTGCGCCTGGTCGGCGTCGCGCCGGCCGCACTCGCGGACCTTGCCGGTCTCGTCGGCGGGCCCGGTGGTGTTGACCGGGTCGACCCACAGGCACTGGCCCTTGACCCGCACCTCCTTGGGCAGCTTGTGGCCGAAGGAGAGCTTGAGGACGTTGCGCCACACGGAGTTGAAGTAGGCGGCGGCCGCCGAGTCGGCGTCCTGGGTGTAGTCCCAGCCCTCCAGCAGCTTCTGCGCCTCACGGACGTCCGCGTCCTCGACGTCGATCTTG
This sequence comes from Streptomyces sp. NPDC126497, assembly GCF_040302425.1. Classification (NCBI taxonomy): domain Bacteria; kingdom Bacillati; phylum Actinomycetota; class Actinomycetes; order Kitasatosporales; family Streptomycetaceae; genus Streptomyces; species Streptomyces sp. NPDC126497. The sequence goes on along the minus strand of NZ_JBEORT010000031.1, from coordinate 14,838 downwards.
AGCAGGTGCGGTACCAGCGTCTGGGCGATGGAGCTGAAGTTGTCGAGCTGCATCTGCCGCATGTCGTCGGTGGAGATCTTGCCCCCGTCCTTGATCTTCGACTTGATCAGGTCGGTGATCCGCCGGCTGCGGGCGCCGTAACCCCAGTCGGTGGTCAGCGTGTACGGGTAGTCCTCGTCGACGACGGCCTGGTTGGCGGTGACGATGTAGCCGCGGTCCGGGTTGTACTCGTAGGGCAGCGCGTCCTGGTCGATCCAGTCGGTCCACTCGTAGTCGGGGTCCCAGCCGGGGGCGGGGAGGGAGCCGTCGTGGTCCTCCGCGCGGACGGGGATCCTGCCGGGCAGCGTGTAGCCGATGTTGCCCTCGGTGTCCGCGTAGACGAGGTTCTGCGAGGGCACCTCGAACAGGGTGGCCGCCTCGCGGAACTCGTCCCAGTCCTTCGCGCGGTTGATCGCGAAGACGGAGTCCATGGTGCGGCCCGGCTCCAGCGCGGTCCAGCGCAGGGCGACGCCGTAGCCGTCGCCCCGGTCGGGGGCGGCGCTGTCGACGCCGGCCTTCTTGCCGGTCGTCACCAGTTCGTCGGAACGGTCGGAGAGCAGGGGGCCGTTGTTGGTCTCGCGGACGACGATCTTCTGCGCCTCGCCACCGGCGACCTCGATGGTCTCCTCGCGGGTCTTGAACGGCACCACCTTGCCGCCGTACTGGTAGCCGTCGCCGGTGATCTTCTCCAGGTAGAGGTCGGTGACGTCGACGCCGGAGTTGGTCAGGCCCCAGGCGATGTCCTGGTTGTGGCCGATTATGACGCCCGGCATGCCCGCGAAGGTGTAGCCGGTGACGTCGTACTGGCACGAGGCGGAGACGCTGCGGCAGTGCAGGCCCATCTGGTACCAGACGGAGGGCAGCGAGGCCGACAGGTGCGGGTCGTTGGCGAGCAGCGGCTTGCCGGTGATGGTGTGCTCGCCGGAGACGACCCAGGAGTTGGAGCCGATGCCGTCGCCGTTGACGCCGACGGCGGTGGGGAGGTCCTCCAGGACCCGCTGGAGGCCGGTCAGCTGGCTCTCCAGGGCGGAACCGCCGGTGCCGGTACCGGTCCCCGTGCCCGTACCCGTACCGGTCCCAGTGCCGGTCCCCGTGCCCGTACCGGTCCCCGTACCCGTACCGGTCCCCGTACCCGTACCGGTCCCCGTACCCGTACCGGTCCCCGTGCCGATGCCCGCACCCGTGCCGGTGCCGGTGCCGGTGCTCTCGCCCTGCTCGTACGCTCCGGTGAGCTGGTTGTACTGGCCTTCCTGGACCACCGGCTTGTTCCGGCCGTACGGGTACGCCGGGTACAGGTCGGCGATCTGCTTCGGGCCGAGGCGGCTGGTCAGCAGCGCGCGGTCGATCTCGTCCTGCATGTTGCCGCGCAGGTCCCAGGCCATCGCCTTCAGCCAGGCCACGGAGTCGACCGGGGTCCACGCACCGGGCTTGTAGTCGTTCTCGAAGCCCAGCGCCGCGTACTCCAGGGAGATCTCCTCGCCCTCCTTGCCCTCCAGATAGGCGTTGACGCCCTTGGCGTACGCCTGGAGGTACTTCTTCGCGGCGGGGGAGAGCTTCTTCTCGTACTCCTCCTGCGCGACCCGGTGCCAGCCCAGGGTGCGCAGGAACGCGTCGTTGTCGACCTGGCCCGCGCCGAACATCTCCGACAGGCGCCCGGCGGTCATGTGCCGGCGGACGTCCATCTCGTAGAACCGGTCCTGCGCCTGGACGTAGCCCTGCGCCATGAACAGGTCCTCGTCGGAGGAGGCGTAGATCTGCGGGATGCCGTAGCCGTCCCGTTTGACGTCGACGGTCCCCGACAGGCCCTGGAGCGTGACGGAACCCTTGGTCTGCGGGAAGGAGGCGCGCACGGTGCTGACCGACCAGTACGCCCCGTAGGCGAGACCGCCGATCAGGGCCAGCACCAGGACGAGCACGATCAGTCGGGCCCTGCGCCCCTTCTTCCTGCCGGACGTGCCGGGCGGCTGACCCGTGGAGGCGGTGGTGTCGGTGGGCATCGCTGTCCTTGCTGTCCTAACGCGAGCGGCAGGTCGGGCTGTGCTTTTAACTGAGCGCTGGAGCAACGATAGGCGCAGGGCCCCGTGGCACTTGACGCGGAGTGCGGAACCAGCCCGGACGGACGTTCGATCTTGCCCTCGAGAGCGTCAAGAACGCGTCAAGAGTTAGGTAAGGTAACGAAGTAGTTTGCCGCGCAAGCGGTGGATCGCATGCGATGTACGTGAGCTCACGCGCGGTGCGCCTGAGTCAGGGAAGGGAACGGCCGCTGACTGTCCACCACCTCAACCAGCTTCTGCTCGTCTGCTCGATCGTCCTGCTCGTCGCCGTCGTCGCGGTCCGGATCTCCTCGCGCAGCGGGCTCCCCAGCCTGCTCGTCTACCTCGGCATCGGCATCGGCATCGGCCAGGACGGCATCGGCGACATCCACTTCGACAACGCCGAGCTGACCCAGGTCATCGGATACGCGGCCCTGGTCGTGATCCTGGCCGAGGGCGGTCTGGGCACGAAGTGGACGGAGGTGAGACCGATCCTGCCGTCCGCCGCCACCCTCGCCCTGACCGGCGTCGCGGTGAGCGTGGGCGTCACGGCGTCGGCCGCGCACTTCCTGGTCGGGCTGGAGTGGCGGCAGGCGCTGATCATCGGCGCGGTGGTGTCGTCGACCGACGCGGCGGCCGTCTTCTCGGTGCTGCGGAAAATACCGCTCCCGTCGCGGGTGACGGGGACGCTGGAGGCGGAGTCCGGCTTCAACGACGCGCCCGTCGTCATCCTGGTCGTCGCCTTCTCCTCGGCCGGACCGGTCGAGCACTGGTACGTCCTGGTCGGCGAGATAGCCCTGGAGCTGGCCATCGGCGCCGCCATCGGGCTCGCGGTGGGCTGGCTGGGCGCCTGGGGACTGCGGCACGTGGCACTGCCCGCCTCCGGCCTCTACCCGATCGCCGTCATGGCCATCGCCGTCGTCGCCTACGCCGCCGGCGCCCTCGCCCACGGCAGCGGCTTCCTCGCCGTCTACCTCGCCTCGATGCTGCTGGGCAACGCCAAACTGCCGCACTGGCCCGCCACCCGCGGCTTCGCCGAGGGACTCGGCTGGATCGCCCAGATCGGCATGTTCGTCCTGCTCGGCCTGCTCGTCACCCCGCACGAACTGGGCGACGACATCGTGCCCGCGCTGGTCATCGGGCTGGCGCTCACCATGGTGGCCCGCCCGCTGAGCGTGGTCTTCTGCCTGCTGCCGTTCCGGGTGCCCTGGCAGGAACAGACGCTGATGTCGTGGGCGGGACTGCGCGGCGCCGTGCCCATCATCCTGGCGACGATCCCGATGGTGCAGGGCGTCGCCGGGAGCGAGCGGATCTTCAACATCGTCTTCGTCCTGGTCGTCGTCTACACCCTCGTCCAGGGCCCGACGCTGCCCTGGCTGGCCCGCAAGCTGCGCCTGGGCGCGGACTCCGCCGCCGACCTCGGCATCGAGTCGGCGCCCCTGGAGCGACTGCGCGGACACCTGCTGTCGGTCGCCATCCCGGCCGGGTCGCGGATGCACGGCGTGGAGGTCGCCGAGCTGCGGCTGCCGGCCGGGGCCGCCGTCACCCTCGTGGTGCGCGACGGGACGTCCTTCGTGCCGCTGCCGTCGACGGTGCTGCGGCGCGGGGACGAGCTGCTCGTCGTCGCCACCGACCCGGTGCGGGACGCCGCCGAACGACGTCTGCGCGCGGTCGGCCGGGGCGGCAAGCTGGCCGGCTGGCTGGGCGCCGGCGGACCGCAGGCGGGGCACTGAGGACGTGCCCGGTCCCACAGCGTCCGTCAGGTGATCCCTGTACGATGTGAAGGACCCCAGATCGAACCAACTCTGCCTGACGCAGAGCTGGCGCGACCGTATGGCGGCCGGAACGCCCCGAGCTGTGGCGCCGGCATCTACCGCAGTCAGCGCAAGAGGACAGCTCTCGGCGTGCCCGCACACCGCGCGGACCGCTACCAGGCGGCGGAAAGGCACGGGCCGTGGCATCCACGGTCACCACGTCGAAGGACTCGTCGGCCGCCTCCCGACCGGGATACGGCCGACTGCTGCGCACGCGCGGCGCGTGGACGTTCCTGCTCCCCGGCTTCGCGGCACGCCAGCCGTTCGCGATGCTCACCCTCTCCATCGTGCTGCTGGTGCAGCACACCACCGGCTCGTACGGCGCGGCCGGCGCCGTCGCGGCCGTCACCGGCGTCTCCATGGCGCTGTTCGCGCCCTACAGCGGACGTCTCGCCGACCGTCACGGGCAGCGTGCCGTCCTCGTGCCCGGCGTCCTGGTGCACACGGCGGCCGGAGGAACCCTCACCGCGCTGGCGCTGGCCGACGCGCCCCTGTGGGCGCTGTTCGCCGCCGCCGTGCCCACGGGCGCCTCGGTGCCGCAGATCGGGCCCATGGTGCGGGCCCGCTGGGGCGTACGGCTCAAGGACTCCCCGCTGCTGACCACCGCGGCGGCCTTCGAGTCCGTCACCGACGAGTTCACCTTCGTCGTCGGACCGCTGCTGGCGACGGCGCTGTGCACGGCCGTCGACCCGGCCGCGGGCCTGCTCACCGAGGCGGGGCTGACGCTGGTCGGCGGCCTGCTGTTCGCCGCGCAGAAGGGCACCCAGCCCGAGGCGGGCCGCACCGGGCACGCGCGCGCGGAGCACGCCTCCGCGCTGCGCGTCCCGGGCGTGCGCGTGCTGATCGTGACCTTCCTGGGCATCGGTTCCGTCTTCGGCGGCATGCAGGTCTCGCTGGCCGCGTTCACCGAGTCGATCGGCGAGCCCGGACTGAACGGCGTCCTCTACGGCGTCTTCGCCGCGGGCAACATGCTCTCCGGCATCGCCTGCGGCGCGATCGCCTGGAAGACCGCCCCGCAGCGGCGCCTGGTGCTCGGTTACACGGCGCTCGCGCTGACCGCGTCCGCCCTGTGGACCGCCCACTCGGCGCTGCTGCTGGCCGGGCTCGGCCTGCTGGTCGGCATGTGCATCGCACCGGCCCTGATCACCGGCTACACCCTGGTGGAGGACCTGGTCCCGGCGGGCGCCCGCACCGAGGCCTTCACCTGGCTGACCGGCGCCGTCGCGCTGGGCCAGGCGGCGGCCGTCACGGCCGCCGGACAGCTGGAGGACCGCCTGTGGGGCGGCGCCGGCTTCCTGGTGCCGATGGCCGGTACGGTGCTGGCCCTCGTGACGCTGCTGGCGCTGCGTTCGCGGCTGTCCGCGGGCCCGCGCGGACGCACCGCCGCACGTGGCGTGGGTCACCGCGAGTCCGTCGCAGTGGACTGAACCCACGGAATACGTCAAGATGGATCGTCGTTAGCACTCATCGAGTGAGAGTGCCAGGAGGAAGACAGTGCCGACCTACCAGTACCAGTGCACCGAGTGCGGCGAGGGCCTCGAGGCGGTGCAGAAGTTCACCGACGACGCCCTGACCGAGTGCCCGAACTGCCAGGGCCGCCTGAAGAAGGTGTTCTCGGCGGTGGGCATCGTCTTCAAGGGCTCCGGCTTCTACCGCAACGACAGCCGCGGCTCCTCGTCGAGCAGCTCGCCGGCGTCGTCGAAGTCGTCCAGCGCCTCGTCGTCGACGTCCTCCTCCTCGGACTCGGCTTCGAGCACGTCGTCCGGCTCGTCCGGTTCGAGCAGCTCCACCAGCACCACCGCCGCGTAGGGCCGCCTCCTCACGGGATCCCGTCGTCCTCCGACGACGGGGTCCTCGGCGTTTCCGGAGGCGGTTAGGGTGCGGGACATGGCGAACATGGCGAAGGCCGGGATCGGCGTGATCGGCGGCTCCGGCTTCTACTCCTTCCTCGACGACGTGACCGAGGTCCAGGTGGACACCCCCTACGGGGCGCCCAGCGACTCCCTCTTCCTCGGCGAAGTGGCCGGCCGACGGGTCGCCTTCCTCCCCCGGCACGGACGCGGCCACCACCTGCCGCCGCACCGCATCAACTACCGGGCCAACCTGTGGGCGCTGAGGTCGGTCGGCGTGCGCCAGGTCCTCGGACCGTGCGCGGTGGGCGGCCTGCGCCCCGAGTACGGGCCGGGCACGCTGCTGGTGCCGGACCAGCTCGTGGACCGTACGAAGTCCCGGGCGGGCACCTACTTCGACGGGCTGCCGCTGCCCGACGGCACGGTGCCGAACGTGGTCCATGTGTCGCTGGCCGACCCCTACTGCCCCACCGGACGGGCCGCCGCGCTCAAGGCGGCCCGCGGGCGGGACTGGGAGGCGGTGGACGGCGGCACGCTGGTCGTGGTCGAGGGGCCGCGCTTCTCCACCCGCGCCGAGTCGTCGTGGCACCGGGCGCAGGGCTGGTCGGTGGTGGGCATGACCGGCCACCCCGAGGCGGCGCTCGCCCGTGAGCTGGAGCTCTGCTACACCTCCCTGACCCTGGTCACCGACCTGGACGCCGGCGCCGAGACCGGTGAGGGCGTCTCCCACGACGAGGTGCTGCGGGTGTTCGCCGCCAACGTGGACCGGCTGCGGGGCGTGCTCTTCGACGCGGTGGCCGCGCTGCCGGCGACGGAGGAACGGGACTGCCCGTGCACCTCGGCACTGGGCGGGATGAACCCCGGATTCGCCCTGCCGTAACCGCCCGGCGGGCGGAGGATCCCGTTCGGGCGGGGAAGTTCTCCACAGGGCCGTGGCACGTCCACAGGGCCCGGCGGGGCGCGGCGCGAGGCCTCATCGTGGGGATCGCAAACCGGTCCCTCGTCCCAGGTGGTGGTCCCCGTGTCCCGTCCTCCCTCCTCGCTCCGCGCCCCCTCCCCCGCCGTCCCGCGCCCGCCCGGCGCCGCCTTCCCCCACCCACCCGGCGCCGCCTTCCCTCACCCACCCGGCGCCGCCTTCCCCCACCCACCCGGCCCTGAAGTCCCGCCCCCGTGCGAGGTGCCGCACTTCGCCCCGGTACGGGTGCGCGGCGTCCTGCCGCTCCCGGCCCGGCTCGTACGGCACCGGAGGCGGGCCGCGGCGCTCGGCCTCGCGGTCACGGCGGCCGCGCTGGTGGCGGCGGGGCCACGGGACGCGGACCGGCCCCGCGGGCGTCCCGAGGGGCCCCCGGCCGTCCGGACCGCCCCGGCCTCCCCCGGGGACCGTCCCGTGCGGCACGCGGACACGGCGGTCACGGCGGCGGTGCGGATCGCCGACGCGGCCACGGTGCGGCTGCTGCGGCCGGGCGACCGGGTGGACGTGATCGCCGCCGGGGACCCGGTGCCCGGGGGCGGGACCCGCGTGGTCGCGCGCGGAGCGCGCGTGAGCGACGTGCCGGAACCGGCGGACGGGGCGGACGACGGCGGGGCGCTGGTCGTGCTGTCGGTGCCGCGCGCCACCGCGGCCGAACTGGCCGGCGCGAGCGCCACGGCACGGCTGGCGGTGACGGTGTGCTGAGCCGCGCCCCCTGCCTCCCGGCGCGCCCGCCGGGCCCCCGCGCCGAACGCCCCGACTGGACACGGCGGCGCAGGCGTGACGTAGGTTGCGGAGCGCTTTCTTCCGCACCCTGCGCACGAGAAATGAGGCCTCGAAGTGAGCGACCAGGAGAAGACGGGCATCCTGCAGGGTTTCAAGACCTTCCTGATGCGGGGCAACGTCGTCGATCTGGCCGTGGCGGTGGTCATCGGCGCCGCCTTCACCAACATCGTCAACGCGGTCGTGAAGGGCGTCATCAATCCGCTGGTGGGGGCTTTCGGCACCCAGAACCTGGACGGCTACAGCTCGTGCCTGAAGGGCCCCTGCGAGGGCACCGGGGACGCCGCGACCGGAGTCAGGATCCTGTGGGGCTCGGTCCTCGGGGCGACGCTGCAGTTCCTGATCACCGCGGCGGTCGTCTACTTCCTGATGGTGCTGCCCATGGCGAAGTACCTGGCCCGGGTGGAAGCCCGCCGGAAGGCGAAGGAGGGCACGCACGAGGTCATCGAGGTCACCGAGCTGGAGGTGCTCAAGGAGATCCGCGACACCCTCGTCGCCCGGCGCGGCACCGGGCGGGACGAGCGGTAGCGGCGGTCCGCCGGCCGACGGGTCAGATGTGGTGGGGCGGCTTCTCGTCGAGGAAGCGCTTCAGATCGGCCGCGCCGTCACCGGACGGGCGCTCGCCCCAGCCGCGGTCGGTGTCGTCCGAGGACCGCTGGTCCAGCGGGTCGTCGAAGACCAGCGTGGGCTTCGGCTCGTCCGGGCGGGGGTCGGGGGCGCTGCTCATACGTCCAGGGTACGGCCGCCCCCCGGCCGGGCAGGACTGGCCTCATGACAGCTGACGCTCTGACGGACGTGGCCGGCGTGCGCGTGGGACACGCGACGCGGACCGGCGACGGATGGCTCACCGGCACCACGGTCGTGCTCGCGCCCGAGGGCGGGGCCGTGGCCGCGGTGGACGTGCGCGGCGGCGGGCCGGGCACGAAGGAGACCGACGCGCTGGATCCGCGCAACCTGGTGCGGGGGGTCGAGGCGATCGTGCTGACCGGGGGCAGCGCCTACGGGCTCGACGCGGCGTCCGGGGTGATGGCCTGGCTGGAGGAGCGGGGGCGCGGGGTGCGCGTCGGTCCGGATCCCGCGCACGTGGTGCCGGTGGTGCCGGCCGCCTGTGTCTTCGACCTGGGCCGGGGCGGCGACTTCCGGGCCCGGCCGGACGCGGCCACCGGCCGGGCCGCGGTCGAGGCGGCGGCGGCGACCGGTCCGGGCGCACCGGTGCCGCAGGGTTGCGTGGGCGCCGGCACGGGGGCGGTGGCCGGGCAGGTGAAGGGCGGGATCGGCACCGCGAGCACGGTGCTGGGGTCGGGCATCACGGTGGCCGCGCTGGTGGTGGCCAACGCGGCGGGGTCGGTGGTGGATCCGGAGACGGGGGTGCTGTACGGGGAGTTGTTCCAGGGGCGGGTGCGTCACCCGGAGCCGGAGGTCCACGGGGCCGCGCTGCGGCGGCTCGCGGAGGCGGCGGAGCGGAACGCGGCCCCGCCGCTGAACACCACGCTCGCGGTGGTGGCCACCGACGCCGTCCTGTCCAAGGCGCAGGCGCAGAAGCTGGCCGGCACCGCGCACGACGGCATCGCGCGGGCGGTGCGGCCGGTGCATCTGCTCAGCGACGGCGACACCGTCTTCGCCCTGGCCACGGGCGGCCGCCCGCTGGACGCGGCGGACCCCCTGGCCCTGAACGAGGTCCTCGCGGCGGGCGCGGACCTGGTGACCCGTGCGATCGTGCGGGCGGTCCGTGCCGCCCGCCCGGTGGCGGGCCCGGGCGGATCCTGGCCGTCGTACGGGGAGTTGTACGGCGGACGTTGAGGAGGGAGCGGGCGGACGGCTGTGGAAGTACCGCTCGACCGGGAGCAATTGATGTCCGTCCCGGCTCCTTCGGGAACTCCTCTTGCGCTCCGCCCGTTTTTCGGCCATACGTTTTCTCAGTTCCCGGACACGATGTCCGACCGAGGGGCTACGGTATGCACCCACCAGGTGACATGCAGCGACGCCGGGAGAAACCTTGAGCGTTCCGTACGACGCGGCAGCGTACGAACCGTCCGACTCGCCCGAGTCTCCGGAGGAGTACCTCGCGCGTCTCCTCGGCCGTGCCCTGAACTCCTTCGAGCTGCCGGACGAGGCGGTCCGACGGCTGGACTGCGCGCTGGCGTACGACGGTTCGCTGCACTCCGCGCACCACAGCGCGGGTCTGCACCGGGAGACCTACCGGCACACCTGGCTGCTCGCCGACGGTTCGGCCCTGACGCTCTGGGAGCTCGTGCACAACGCGGCGCCGGGGGACGAGCCGCAGCACGAGGTGTACGTGGACGAGGAGGAGCTGCGCACGGCCACCGCCCGGCTGCCGCTGCCGCCGGACGCGCCGGACTTCGAACTGCCGGTGACGGTGCGGCTGATGCCGCCTCCCGCACTGCGGCACCGCTACGTGCCGGAGGATTCCGCGGATCACGCGCGCCGTTTACTGCGCCGGGCGGAGAACGCCGACCGGCCGGGCGCCCGGACGGCCGCGCTGCTGGCCACGGCCCGCGCGCACCGGATCACCCAGGCCTTCGGCCGCCCGTCCCGCGCGGGGCGTCCGGGACTGTCCTTCTCGCTCTACGAGCACGCGTTCCTGCTGGGCGACGGTGCGGAGATGTCCGTGTGGGAGGTCGAGCACACCGTCACGCCGGACGGACGGCACATGTGCGAGGTGTACGCCAGCGAGGACGCGGCGCGGGACGCGATGGAGCGCCGGGCGGCGCAGGTCCCCTGACGCGACGGCCGGGGCCGCGGCTCAGTCCCCTTCGCTGAAGCGCCGCACCAGCACGGCGAACGCGTCGCGTTCCGCAGGGGTGAGCCGTACCGCCTCCGCGTGCGGTCCGGTCCGCCGCTGGCGCGGGATCACCGGGACGCCGTGGGGCGTGTGCCGCGGGGTGGCCTCGAGGTGCCCCCGGGCGCGCCCGCGCGTCCGCACCCGTCGACGCCGCAGGGCGTCGGTCAGGCCCGCCGCGCAGGCCACGGCCACCAGGGCGAGGACGGCAACACCCGTCGTCCGCGAGAGTGTCGTGTACTCAGGCATGCGGCCCAGTACACACCACGATCCGGGACTTCGACCCCGGATCGTGATGATCGTGATCTATATCGCAGTAGGCATGAACCGCGCACACCTACCCAAACGGACGCACCGTCCTCTCCCTACGCGGCCACCGGCTGCTTGCTCCCCGCCGACGGCGCCGGGGTCTCCCCGCCCGTGCCCGTGGTGGCCGGGGCCGGCGTGCGCAGGCCCTTGAGGACGATCACCAGGGCCGCCGTGACGCAGACACCCGCGGCGACCGCGACCAGGTAGAGGAGCGGGTTGCCGATCAGCGGGACCACGAAGACGCCGCCGTGCGGGGCGCGCAGGGTGGCGCCGAAGGACATCGACAGGGCGCCGGTGACCGCGCCGCCCGCCATCGAGGCCGGGATCACCCGCAGCGGGTCGGCGGCGGCGAACGGGATGGCGCCCTCGGAGATGAAGGAGGCGCCGAGCACCCAGGCGGCCTTGCCGTTCTCGCGTTCGGTGCGGTCGAAGAGCCTGCCGCGGACCGTGGTGGCCAGGGCCATCGCCAGCGGCGGCACCATGCCGGCGGCCATCACCGCGGCCATGATCTTCATCGCGGAGTCGCTGGGGCTCGCGACGGCGATCCCGGCGGTGGCGAAGGTGTAGGCGACCTTGTTGACCGGGCCGCCGAGGTCGAAGCACATCATCAGGCCGAGGAGGGCGCCGAGCAGGACGGCGTTGGTGCCGGTGAGGCCGTTCAGCCAGTCGGTCATGCCCTTCTGGGCCTCGGCGATGGGCTTGCCGATGACGACGAACATCAGGAAGCCGACGACCGCCGTGGAGACCAGCGGGATCACCACCACCGGCATGATGCCGCGCAGGGCCGCCGGGATGCGCGCCCTCTGGATCGCGAGCACCACACCGCCGGCGATCAGGCCGGCCGCGAGGCCGCCGAGGAAGCCGGCGTTGACGGTGAGCGAGATCGCGCCGCCGACGAAGCCGGGCACCAGGCCGGGCCGGTCGGCCATGCCGTAGGCGATGTAGCCGGCCAGGACCGGGACGAGGAAGCCGAAGGCGACGCCGCCGATCTGGAAGAGCAGCGCGCCCCAGCTGTCGGCCCGGGTCCACACGAAGTGCTCCATCACCGAGGGCGCCTCGTTGATCTCGTAGCCGCCGATCGCGAAGCCGAGGGCGATGAGCAGACCGCCCGCCGCGACGAACGGCACCATGTAGCTGACGCCGGACATCAGCCACGTGCGCAGCCTGGTGCCGTAGCCCTCGCCGCCGTCGCCGGCCCGCTCGACGGGCGTACCGCCGGACGCGGTGGCCGCCGCGGCGACCTCGCCGCGCTCGGCCTTGCCCCTCACCTCGGCGATCAGCCCGGCCGGGCGGTTGATGGCCGCCTTGACGCCGGTGTCGACGGTGGGCTTGCCGGCGAAGCGTTCCTTCTCCCGGACGGGCACGTCGTGGGCGAAGATCACGCCGTCGGCCGCCTCGATCACGGCCGGGTCGAGCCGGGTGAAGCCGGCCGAGCCCTGGGTCTCGACGGCGATCTCGACGCCGGCCTCCCGGCCGGCGATCTCCAGCGACTCGGCGGCCATGTAGGTGTGGGCGATGCCGGTGGGGCAGGAGGTGACGGCGACGACCCGGAACGGACGCTCCTCACCGGGTGCGGTGGTGCCCGTGGCGGCACCGGCGGAGGCCGCCCCCGGTGCCGCCACGGAGTCCTCGGCGCCCGCGGACGTCCCGGGACCCGTGGGGTCCTCGGCGTCCGTGGGGTCCTCGGCGTCCGTGGGGTCCTCGGCGTCCGTGGGGTCCTCGGCTCCGGCTTCCTCACCCCGGATGAGCGCCGCCGCGGTCCCCGCGTCGCCCACCGAGCGCAGGGCGTCGGTGAACCCGGCGTCCATCAGCTGCCGGGCCAGCGACGACAGGATCGTCAGATGGGCGTCGTCGGCGCCGGCCGGGGCGGCGATGAGGAAGATCAGGTCGGCGGGCCCGTCCGCCGCGCCGAAGTCGATCCCGGCGGCGCTGCGCCCGAAGGCCAGCGTGGGCTCGGTGACGTGCTCGCTGCGGCAGTGCGGAATGCCGATGCCGCCGTCGAGGCCGGTCGGCATCTGCGCCTCCCGGGCGGCGACGTCGGCGAGGAAGCCGTCCAGGTCGGTCACCCGGCCCAGGGCCGCCATGCGCTCGGCGAGGGCGCGCGCCGCCGCCTCCTTGGTCTCGGCGGACAGGTCGAGATCGACCAGTTCCGCGGTGATCATGTCACTCATCGCGGGCTCCTTCGCACGCGTATCGCCCGTGCAGCGGGGTGGGCGGAAGGGGGGGACGGGGGTGAGGAGGGGGTGGTTCACGACACCGGCTCCCGCAGTACGCGGTCGGCGGGTACGTCGGCCGTGACGGTCACGGCGGCCGGGTCCAGGTCGGCCGGGGCCGGCATCACGCTGCCGGGGAGCCGGACGGCCGCCGCGCCGTGGGCCACGGCGGAGGCGAGCGCCTCGGGGCCGCGTCCGCCGGCGACGAGGAACCCGGCCAGCGAGGAGTCGCCGGCGCCCACGTTGCTGCGGACGGCGTCCACCGCGGCGGTGCCGAACCAGGCGCCGTCGTCGTCCACGAGGAGCTGCCCGTCGGCGCCGAGGCTCGCGAGGACGGTCCGGGCGCCCATCCCCCGCAGTTCCTCGGCCGCCTTCAGCGCGTCGCCCACGGTGGCCAGGGGCCGCCCCACGGCCTCGGCGAGCTCCCCGGCGTTCGGCTTCACCACGTCGGGCCGCTCGCGCAGGGCCGCGAGCAGCGCGGGTCCGGAGGTGTCCAGGGCGACGCGCACGCCGGCGGCGTGCACCCGGGCGACCAGTTCGGCGTACCAGGAGGGGCCGAGTCCGCGCGGCAGGCTGCCGCAGCAGGCGATCCAGTCGGCGCCCGGGGCCTGCCGGCGCACGGTGTCCAGCAGCAGCTCCTGCTCGGCCGGGGTCAGCTCCGGACCCGGTGCGTTGATCTTCGTGAGGACGCCGTCGGCCTCGGCGAGCGCGATGTTGGAGCGGGTGGCGCCGGCGACCGGGACCGGGGCGACCTCGATGCCCTGCGCGTCGAGCAGCCCGGCGACCAGGGCGCCCGGCGCGCCGCCCAGCGGCAGCACGGCGACCGTGCGCCGGCCGGCCGCGGTGACGGCGCGCGAGACGTTGACCCCCTTGCCCCCGGGGTCGACGCGTTCGCCGGTGGCCCGGACGACCTCACCGCGGTCCAGCGAGGGGACCTCGTAGGTGCGGTCGAGGGACGGGTTGGGGGTGACGGTGAGGATCATGCGCGTACCACTTCCGTGCCGCCGCGCTCGATGGCGGCGGCGTCCTGCGGGTCGAGCCCGCTGTCGGTGATCAGCAGGTCCACGTCGTCCAGGCCGCCGAAGCGGGCGAAGTGCTCCTGGCCGTGCTTGGAGGAGTCGGCGAGCAGCACCACGCGGCGGGCGGCGGCCATGGCCGCGCGCTTCACGGCGGCCTCGGCGAGGTCGGGCGTGGTCAGCCCGTGTTCGGCGGAGAACCCGTTCGCGGCGACGAACAGGACGTCCGCGCGGATCTCGGCGTACGCGCGCAGCGCCCAGGCGTCCACGGCGGCGCGCGTACGGTGCCGTACGCGCCCCCCGACGAGGTGGAGCTGGATGCCGGGGTGGTCGGCGAGGCGGGCCGCGACGGGCAGGCTGTGGGTGACGACGGTGAGGGAGATCTCCGCCGGCAGGGACCCGGCCAGCCGCGCCACCGTCGAACCGGCGTCGACGATCAGCGTGCCGTCGGCCGGGAGCTCCGCGAGGGCGGCCCTGGCGATGCGGTCCTTCTCGCCGGCCGCGGTGGTCTCCCGCTCGGCGAGGTCCGGTTCGAGGTCGAGACGTCCGGCGGGGATGGCCCCGCCGTGCACCCTGCGCACCAGTCCGGCGCGGTCGAGCGCCTTCAGGTCCCGGCGGATGGTCTCGGCCGTCACCTCGAACGCCTCGGCCAGCGAGACCACGTCCACCCGGCCGCCGTCACGGGCGAGCCGGAGGATCTCCTGCTGGCGTTCCGCTGCGTACATGTCCGCCGCCTCCCGTCCCCTCATGCCCGAACGTGTGGTTTCACTCGGAGAGTACGTCGGGATGTCCGGAAAGTAAACGGACAACGGACAGGATCGGACACGATCGGGCTTCCGTTTGCGTCTGCTCTCCGGACCGGACGACGCGGGAGGGGCCCGGCGCCCCCCTGGGATGCTGTTGGTTAATTCGGGCTCTCGCGTGACGTCGGCTCCCAAGACCCGGTTGTGGTCTTGGGAGCCGATGTCGTTTGGGGAGGGTGTCGATGTCGATGCGGCCGGCAGGGCTGGG